>CAZBFC010000213.1:0-4774 GCA_964491095.1 uncultured archaeon
TTTCTCTCTTTAGCATACTTTATGGCAAGCTCTAAGCATCTTTCTGCGATTCCCAAGCCTAAAGCTGAGAAAACTACCCTACTCTTTGAGAGTGTTGCCAAGATAACTTTCAAACCCTTTCCCACTTCCAATAAAATGTTCTCGGCTGGGACTTCAACATCCTTGAATCTGATCGATGCAATTCCACTACCTCTCATCCCCATCAATTCAAGCTTTCTGAATTCCATACTGTCGTCTCTCTCAACGATAAAGGCTGTTGGTTTATCTTCAACCTTTGCAAGGACTATGAATATGTCTGCAAAGGTTGCGTTTGTTATGAGAGTCTTGTTTCCGTTGAGAATGAAAACATCTCCTCTCTTCTCAGCCTTGAGCTTTATCGATGCTACATCACTTCCGGCATGAGGCTCAGTTACAGCGAAAGCTCCCACTTGGCTTGTAAGCTTCTTTAGCCAGTTCTCATTTCCAAACATTCTAATACAGTTTACAGCCATGTGATGAGCTGTGACTGTCAAAGCAAAGCCTGAATTTACCTTTGCTAAATTCTCAACGATTTCGCAGAGCTTTGGATAACCCTCACCAAGCCCGCCCAACTCCTTGGGAACAGTTATGGCCATAATTTTACGCTCGAACGCAAGCTTTAGAAGTTCGTAATCCATTTCATCCCTTAAATCCATCTCGTAGGCCTTTGCTGAGGCTAGTTTTAGGATCTCTTCCATACTTTTTTCTCTATTTTAAGCTATTTAGACGTTTGCACGACATCCATCGATCATTCTTAACAAAAAACATCGAAAATTATTTAAGTTTAAAAGAAATACATTAAAGAATGATCGATTTAGAAAAGTTAATTGATGATGTAAGGATATTAAGAAAAAGAGGGCTGAGCTATTCTGAAATTGCAAGAAAGCTTCAGGCTGATGGTGTCAACGTTTCGAGGGTTACCGTTATGAGATGGTGCAAAGGTTTGCACGATCCTCGAAACAGGCTGAATTCTGTTAAGCTTGAACCTTCACCCGAGCTGGCGTATGTAATCGGTGTCATGTTTGGGGATGGAAGTGTAAGCTTTAGGAAGTCTGGGAGGTCGTACAAGTACAGGATAAGGTTGAAGGTCGTTGACAGGGAGTTTGCAGAGGAGTTTAAGAGGTGCCTTGAAGCCTTGGGCTTGAAACCTTCGATTAGACTTGAAAGGGATAGAAGCAGGTGTGATAGATGGTGTGTTGAGGTAAATAGTAAGATCTTGTACGAATTTCTGAGTCAGCCGAAGGAGAAGTTGTTTGAGGTTGTGGAAAAATTTCCAGCTGAATTTCTAAGGGGTTTCTTTGATAGCGAAGGATGTGTATACTGGCATGAGCGTAGAAAGCGTTTAATGATTACTGCGGGAAACTACGATTTAGAATTACTTCAATTCGTCCAGAGAATACTAGCATCGTTAAATATACACTCAAAGATATATTTGCAAGCGTATGAAGGTAAAAGCGTAAGGATAAGAAACGAATACTATGAGTACAAGCAAAACTTTTACAGATTAGAAATATACAGACGATCTGCACTTGCTGAATTTGCAAAAAACGTTAGACTTTCAATTTTAAGAAAAGCCGAAAAGCTTAAAAACGGGCTTAGGCATCTAGGTTATCTTTAAAACTTCTAAAGATTTTTATAAAAATACCAGGATAGTAGCGGGGGGCCGATTTGAACGGCCGATCTGCGGGTTATGAGCCCGCCGGGATTACCTGGCTACCCCACCCCGCTTCAGTTATAGTTTATCGGATGCGATATTTAAACTTTTTCGTGGTTTTTGAGTAATTCTTCTATCTTCTTTCCGAGATTATACTTCTAAAATCGTATTAAGAACGTCAAGCTAAAGCTACCCTCCATTGGTATACCTATTATAGTTCTAACAGTCGATACACCTGTTGTCTCGAGTATTACTAGAATTTCCCGAAATTGAAAGCGTAAATGGTCGAGCTAGAAACATCACGTACGGTAGGAAAAAGGAATCGTAAAATTCCAACTCACTACTATCTTGGAATCTCGCAGTGCCAGTATACTATATCTATCGAGTAAATGTCATAAAATCCATTTTATGGGCACCATGTTCAATTACTCAATCGTAACAGACTTCTTAGCTTTGGGTATGGTGCCACCGAAACCTTCAACTGTTATTTCAACATTGTATACGCCACCATGATCGAAAATCATAAGAAGTTGAGAGTAGATCCTAATCCTGCTTGGTAGTAGGACAGACTCCCATGCCATGAGCACCATCCATTTTGACCTTGATCCTGTAGAGATAGGCCTGACACCTCATAGCCGAAGCTCTCCTTTGTGTCTAATCTAACGTTCAGTAACTTTAGTTTCGGTTCTTTCAAGTGTATTTTCTTTTGAACATTTTATCTAATGCTCAACACAAATATAACCACGTCCATACCGGATCGTCCAAAATATAGAACGATAGGAGGATAATTCTCGCTTTAAATAACCTTAAAAAACTGTAAATGGACATATATTCAAGTCGATCCATAATTCTATGGCGGATCTACCGTTAATATCTTTACTGACTACACAAAACTGTTGATGCTATGGCCAGTGCCATCATCAGGCCAAACAGACCCATGTACTTGGACTTATAATTTAATCAGATATCTAAGCTTTCCGATTTTGATGATTCTCCCCTTAACGCTTCTTATCTTTACGACTGTCTTTACTATCCCATAGAGATCTCCAGATGAACTTGCAAAGTTTAAGATTGCAGCCAGCATGATGGGAATCTTTAAGCATTCTGTAAAGCGAGCAGTAATTGCTAGAATTATCGTTAAAACCTGAGGAGAGAGGGCTGTTACCATGTATTGCCATACCTCTATCTCATTGTAATCAATCTGAATAGCAACTGGTAATCTGAATATGGTTACGGGCTTCAACTTGAAGTCTATACACATTATCCTGAGAGTCAACATATGAAGTAACTCATGAACTATAACCGTACCCATGGCTATTAGGAGCACGGTTACATGAAGGTACGGAGACCAAAAAAACGATAGAGATCCGTCTAAAAATACCATGTACATATAATCTCTTCCAAAGACTATCGATCTAACGGAAAACAGCGGCTGTGCCGTTAAAAGCAAAAGAAAACTTAATAGAACCACTACAAAAAGATCCTTTTTAGAAAACTCCAGGTACGCATCCATACGAAGCTAGTCCCTCAAAGCCGTTATCAACTTCACATTCGTGACACCCTTAAGTGTGGTTATCTTATCGACCAACTTCTTAACCTTATTCATATCACCCTTTACAAGGATCATTTCAAGGCAGTAATCTTTGTTGAGGTGTATGTGCAGAGTCGTTGTTATGATGTCCAGAAAGTCGTGCTGAAGTGAGATTATAGCATCGCTAACCCCCTTAACGTGATGGTTATAGACAACGTTTACCACGCCTACGATCTCACCTTCTTCCTTTTCAAGCCATTTATACTCCATTATGTAGTTTCTTATCGCATCTCTAATGGCTTCACTTCTGGATGAGTATCCTCTTGTCTTTATGATACTATCAAACTCTTCAAGCAAGTTCTTTGGCAAACTGACACCTATCCTTGTTATGTTTTCTTCCATGTCCTTATCTTTGGTGCCAATTATAAAAACCTTTTCTGGTTACTCCAGCATCTCTTTGATTTCGTTGACTATCCTTTCGGCCGTTTCCTCGTCAACCTCCTTTCCCCTTTCCTCGACCAATCTTATCAAAGCATCCTCCAAATTCTCTCCGATCTCAATCTTCGTCCTCTCAATGACCACTGGATTTGGCCTAACTATAGCACCCCTAACGATTGCCTCGCCGTTGAGTGGAGTAACGACCAAAGCTCCTGCAAAATCTCCATCGATGTTTACATAGTAAACGGTATCACCCAAATCTGTTTCTCCAGCCTTTTCAACTATGAATTTAGCCTCCTCAACCTCCTCAAGCTCCTCCATTCTACCGATGGCATCCTCGACTATAGGTTTAACTTCTTCCTCCGGCACCCTCTTAAATACCTCGATGTTTAGCGTATCGAGGTTCCATTTGACCTCACCGTCTGAGACATTATACTCAACCATCACCCTAACCACATCACCCTTATCGAGCTTGAGCTTATTAACCAAGATTTCGTAGAGCAACTTATTTAGGTCTGCAGCAGCCTTTGCAACACTCTTTGAATCTATCTCTCCACCCTTGATCTTATCCCTAAGCTGTGCGAATAGTGTTCTTCTGATCTTATCAGCGTAAGCTCCAACTATTATATAGCCGGAGCTTAGCCTCATACCTTCACCTCCATAAAATAATACACAGGCAAAAATTTAAGTCTTTGCCCTAATCTCCTCCAAAATCTCCCTAGCCCTACTCATACTTATTTTACCCTCTTTAAGCATGATTTCAACGACTTTATCAACTTCATCACCCTTAGCTCCGACGGCCAAAGCCAAACTCCTTGCATGTAATTCCATATGACCTCTCTGGATTCCCTCAGTCGCTAAAGCCCTCAAAGCGGCAAAGTTTTGGGCTAAACCCACCGCAGCAAGCACTCTTGCTAGTTCTTCAGCAGTCTTGACACCTAAAATCTTTAGGCAAATCTGAGCCAGTGGATTCGCTTTTATGCTACCCCCAACAACCCCAACAGCCATCGGGAGTTCGATGTAACCAACCAGATCACCATCTTCATTCACTTCATAATGGGTAAGTGGTTTGTAACCATGCATCGCAGCGTAGGCATGTGCTCCAGCCTCCACAGCCCTGAAGTCGTTTCCCG
>CAZBFC010000214.1:0-3736 GCA_964491095.1 uncultured archaeon
CGTTCCAAAGACGAAATCTAAGATCCATATCATGATCGAAATTGCAAAGAAGATCGCCGAGCTAAGGCAGGCTAAGAGAAGATGAAGCTGATCTTCCTTCTCTCTGGAGAACATCCCGAATTGGCTAAAGAAGAAGTATTGGGATTACTCAGCAGTTATGGTAGAATAGAGAAGCTAGATGAGGATGAGCAGATACTGATCGCCGATTTCGAAGGGGATAAGTCGGCATTCGAACGTCTAGCCTTTACTCATGAGATCTCCAAATTCTTCGCAAGCTGTCATCTAAACGAGCTTGAGGAAGTTTTTAAGGAGATTCCAATTCCAAAGGGTTACACCTGCGTTAGGGTTCGAAAGATAGGAAAGGGAAGGGAGCATATAAACTCCTTAGAGATTGAAAGATCCATGGGTGCGATTTTATGGAGGAGAGGAGCAAAGATAAGCGTTTCAAGGCCTGAAGTTGTAATCCGCATCTATCTGGCTGAGAGAGCACACGTTGGCATCTTAATTCATAAAACCGATACAAAGCAGTTCAATGAGAGGAGACCAGATAAAAGGCCATTCTTCATGCCGTTCGTGGTTTTACCGAGACTTGCAAGGGCTTTGATAAATGTAACCGGAGTTAAAGAGACAATGCTTGATCCGATGTGTGGAACCGGAACGTTTTTAATTGAAGCCGGACTTATGGGTGTTAAATTCGCTGGAATCGATGCGTTTAGAAAGGTCGTATTTGGCTGTGCAAAGAACTTGAAACATTTTGGATTGCCAACGAACGTGATCTGGGGAGATGCGAGGAATCTACCCTTCAAGGATGAAAGTTTTGAAGCTGTTGTGACAGATTTCCCATATCTAAGATCTACGAAGAGCTACGGGGAAGATCTGTACGAGAAAGCGACGGAGGAAATTTGGAGGGTTCTAAAGACTGGTAGCAGAGCAGTTTTGGTTATAAACGTCGATGCGGATGACATCTTTGGTCAATACTTCAGGATTGAGGCGAAGTTCTATCAGAGAGTTCATAAGAGCTTGACGAGAAGGTTTTTTATATGTAGAAAAGTTCAAGGGTAAAGAAAACTGAAAGGGAGGTGATATACCGTTCCAAAGCCCAATGATTTCTTTCGATTGAACGTTGAGGGCAAGAAAATGGGTTTAGAAAGATGGTCTGTGAAAATTTCTCTAAACATTGGGAGCGTTTGGATGCTGAATTTTATCATTTCGATTATCATGGGGTAGTCGTATGCTTGAAATCGTTGCTCTGATCGCATGCATACTCATAGCCTTTAGCATAGGATCGAACGATACCTCAAACGCTTTTGGTATCAGCATAGGTGCCGGAATCATAACCTTCAACAGAGCCTTGTATCTCCTAGGAATTTTGGTCTTTGTCGGTGTGATTCTGCAGGGGAGAAACGTTATGAGAACTGTTGGCAAGGAACTTGTAGTATTGAGCTTGGAAGTGCTATCTGTGGCGCTTCTAATCTCCGCGATTACGATAATTATATCAAATTGGAAGAGATTACCGGTTTCAAGTCATCAGGCCATCGTAGGCAGTTTGGTTGGCTCAGCGTTATCTTTCGGCTACGGAGTTCACATCGATACCCTCGTAAAGATAGTCGAATCTTGGATGATATCTCCTATAGGTTCCCTATTCTTAGCAATGCTCGTTTACAGAATTATGGAAGCGTTATTTCGCAGGATTCCGCTGTTCAAGGTTGAAAGGATGTTAAGAATACTCCTCCTATTCAACGGCATAATAATCGCATACAACACCGGAGCGAACGAACTCGCCACTGCTTTAGGCCCTATAGTGTACTACGGAATCCTTACCCCAATCCAGGCATCCGTGATAGGTTCAGCCTTGCTATGGTTTGGAGCTTTTCTATTGAGCGGAAGGGTTGTTGAAACTGTTGGTAAGGGAATTACAAGCTTAGATGCCTTCTCCGGCTTTTGTGCGCAGTTTAGTGCCGGTATATGTGTCCTGATATTTACAACACTTGGCATGCCAGTCTCCACAACTTACTGCATAATAGGTGGGATCATAGGTGTCGGTATGCTTAAGGGCGTGAAGACGATAAAGTTTAGTCTACTAAAAAAGATAGTATTCAGCTGGATAGCCACACCCCTCTTCACGTTTACGATCTGTTACATAGTTGCAAAGACTCTACCTTATGTCTGAGATCATAAGGTATAGATCGTGCAATCTATCGGCCAAATCCATCAGCATGTCGGCATCTCTCACCCTTTCTACCCACTCCTTCGGAATAGCATCTATTCCAAGTTTACAGCCCAGCATCCCACAAGCCATAGCGGCTATCGAGTCCGTATCACCTCCAGCGTTTGCAGCTTTAAGTGCACAATCTCTGAAGCTTGAAGAAGAGAAATAACAGTAAAAGGCAAGAGGAACAGCATCGTAAACAGAAATCGAATTTCCCAATCTGTTTACCGCAAAATCTAGATCTTTATCTGCAATCTGATATGCCAGACATATCTTATCGGCAACAAGTTCATCGAACTTCCTAGTCCTTCTGGCAACTTCCTCAACAATTTCATCATCCTTCCAGTCGTTCAAGATACAGGCAATGGCTATAGCCACAGCCACAGCACCACTTATGGCAGAACCCCTATGTGTAACTATCGAAGAAAATACTGCGTACCTCTCAACCAAATCCAAGCTGAAGGAGTAAACCAACCCTATCGGTAAAACTCTCATTGCAGAACCGCACGTTTCAGATTCAACCCCAGCCATATTCCAAGGGATACCGAGTTCCAGATTTCTTACAGCAACCCTCGTGGTAGGCCCAATTCTCTGACTTGTGATAGTCCTCAACCTCTCTGCAAAGTCATCTGGACTGAAGTAGACAGTCTTAAGTATCGATTTGGCAAGTAAAATCATCTGCTCGGTATCGTCGGTCCACTCTCCAGCTTTAAGATCTCCATAAGGGGAGGGTAAAAAGTCGTCAACTCTGCCATAGATCCTCCTTATGTCCTCTCTGCTTAAGCCTTCAACTGGCATACCCAAAGCATCGCCGATTGCAAATCCGAGTATAGCTCCTCTAAATCTTTTAATCATCGATTACGAATTTGAACCAAATTTTATATAATCGTATGCTAGAGTTTGTCCATGGATGTCATAATAAAAAGAAGCGAAGTTTACGGCTCCGTAACACCTCCACCTTCAAAGAGCTACACGCATCGAGCCTTTCTAGCTTCGGCCCTTTCAAGATCATCGAAAGTCTACAACGCCCTAATTTCGGACGATACCATAGCAACCTTAAACTGCTGCAAGAAGATCGGAGCTTCAATTGAGCGTATTAAAGATTTTTTCAAATTCTGGGGTTGCGATGAGATCGAGGGTGGTGGATATCTTTACTCGGCAAATTCTGGAACCACGATGAGACTCTTTCTGGGTATACTGTCGCTATCGAAATCCCCCAAATACTCGATCTTGGATGGAGACGAATCCTTAAGAAAAAGACCGAATAAGGAGCTCGCAGAAGCTTTAAAGACTTTGGGGGCAAACATCAGAGGATTTGGAAGGTTTGAGCCACCTGTTTGGGTTAAGGGAATCGTTAAGGGGGGAGAGGTTGATATTAAGGCTAAGAGCTCGCAGTTCATATCCTCTCTCCTGTTCACACTTCCACTCGCAAGCGGTGATTCGGTTTTGAAAGTTTTGGATGTAAAATCAAAGCCGTACATCGAGATAACACTGCACGTTCTTGAGGAGAGTGGAATCGATATTGAA
>CAZBFC010000215.1:0-2290 GCA_964491095.1 uncultured archaeon
TGCTACAAGCAGAAGTTTTACGGTATTCAGTCCCATCGCTGTTTGCAGATGACTCCAGCTTTGATGTGCAACCAGCATTGCGTTTACTGCTGGAGACCTCTCGAATTGCTTACGAAAGTGGAGGGTTGGGATTCTCCAGAATTTATAGTTGAGGAATCGATAAAAGCTCAGAGGAAGCTTTTGAGCGGGTTCTGGGGCAATCCAGATGTGGATAGAAAGAAGCTTGAGGAGGCACAGCATCCGAATCAGGCTGCAATAAGCCTAATCGGTGAGCCAACCTTATATCCTTACTTGCCGGAACTCGTCGAGGAGTTCAGGAAAAGGGGTTTCACGACGTTTGTAGTGTCGAACGGAACGAATCCAGATATGATCGAGAAGGTCGAGCCAACTCAGCTGTACGTAAGCCTCACAGCCTACAGCGAAGATAGCCACATAAGGCTTAATCGACCGATTAAAAACTTCTGGGATAGGATAAACCAATCACTTAAGATTCTAAGCGAGAAAGATTGTAGAACGGTCATAAGGCTGACTTTGATAAGAGGCTACAACATGTATCCTGAGAAGTTTGCTCCGCTGATAGAGAAAGCATCGCCCATGTTCGTTGAAGCGAAAGCATACATGTATCTTGGTTATTCAAGACTTAGGTTGCCACCGGATGCTATGCCGGAACATGAGGATGTCAAGATGTTTGCCGAAGAGCTTGCAAAGCTGATAGGTTACGAAATAGTTAACGAATCTCCGGCAAGTAGAGTTGTTCTGCTAAGGAAACCCTAAAATATATGGTGGTAAATTAAAAGTCGATGCTCAACAGGATCAAGTTTGATGAGATCGTCAAAGCTTTGAAGGAGAAAAACGCCAAAATAATCGGCATACAGTTGCCAGACGGTTTGAAGTACAAGTGTGATGAAATTGCAAGATGCTTCGAGTCACATGGCTTTAAAGTCATAATTTCTGGCTCCGGTTGCTATGGTGCCTGCGATGTAGATTTAGATCTACTTAAAGAGGTTGATGTGCTCCTTCATTTTGCCCATACACCCATTTTTGAGCTGAAAAATGTAATCTATGTCCCATACTTCATCGACTACGATCTGGAGGATTTTAAGCACCTTAAGATTGAGGAGAAAAGTATAGCCCTCATCGCCTCAGCCCAATACGCTTGGAAGCTTAAAGAGGTTAAGGCCGTTTTGGAGGAGAGAGGCTATAAAGTCGAACTTAAGGAAGGTAGCAGTAGGATTAAGATGCCTGGGCAAGTGTTGGGTTGCAACTATTCGGTGCTTAAAGGTTCGAAGGCTGAAGCCGTTCTGTTCATAGGTGACGGACTGTTCCATCCGATAGGGGCCAAGATTTATACAGGCAAAAAGGTTTACAGGTTCAGTCCGCTCGATAAAGAATTCGAGGAGGTTACAGTTGATGATTTCCTAAAGAGGAGAATGTTAAGTGTTTCAAAGGCGATGGAAGCCGATAAGGGAGCGATTTTGGTTAGCAAGAAGATCGGACAAAAGCGATTGAGTTTAGCCTTAAGGCTGAAGGAGGAAGCCGATAAGGCTGGAAAGCGTGTTGATGTAATATATTTAGATGAGATAACACCCGAAAAGCTCTCAAACTTTCTTTACGGCTACTACGTAAATACAGCTTGTCCGAGGATAAGCTACGACGACTTCGAACTTTTCAAAGTTCCAATTCTAACCCCACAAGAGTTTGAAATTCTCATCGGACTTAGGAGTTGGGAAAATTATGAGATGGATGAGATCCTTTAGCGTTTCAGTATTACTGAGATCATCAGAATTGTCAGATTTGTGAGAGCTCTGTAGATCGGGGCAATATTTGTAATCGATCTGAAGCCGTGTATGCCCCAAGATTCCTCAGGATATCCTTCTCCAAATCAGCGTCCCTCCCAATGCAACGATTGCTATCAATATTTCAAATCCAGGGGCAGAAGTCTTGCTAGAAGGAACGGGCATCGGAGTTTTTTCCACAACGAATTCACCTACCTTAAATCCTACCCTCTCCTCCGTGATGTTCTTTGGAATCCTCTTTGTCGGGGCTAAGCTTAAACTACTGCTCCAAATTTTAAGCATACTTCCATTTCTCCAAACCTCAAGCTTGACTATGTAGTTGTAATCCTTTGGAACTGTTAGATTCGCTTCAGCAAGAACAGTTTTACCTTTCTGGATGTTCATATTTAGCCAGCTTTCATCTGCAAGAACGTTTGATTCGGCTTGAATAGCCTTGATGTGGAGTAAGATATCTGGATAATTCTCCATCGATTGAATGTAGAATCTTGCCCTGA
>CAZBFC010000216.1:0-3336 GCA_964491095.1 uncultured archaeon
AAAAGGCATACATCCCACCTCAATTACCTATAGCCTCCTTACCGGTTTCTCCGGTTCTAACCCTAACCGCATCCTCAACCGGCAAGACGAAAATCCTACCATCTCCAATCTTTCCGGTTCTGTTAACCTTCATTATAATCCCAACTACAAGCGGAACGTCTTCATCGTCGACCACTATAGATACCAACCTCTTCGGTATGTATTTCATGTACAATCCCTGCTTTTCTCCCTCCTCTATTATCTTCTCCGCCTTCTCAACGCCAGGAACACTTGCCGAAAGATATCCCTTTTGCTTTCCTCTTCCAAAACACTTTAATACCGTTAGTGCCGGAAATCCGACAGCTTCCAGCGCCTTTACGGTCTTTGCGACCTTATTCGGTCTTATTATTGCAATCACTTCCTTCAAGCTATCACCCTAAAAAAATGGTTAAATTTCCCTTTCTCCAGTTCTAATTGTATATGCTTCCTCTATCGGCTGGATGAATATCTTTCCATCCCCGTAATTTCCGGTGTAAGCTGCGCTTCTTATTATTTCGACGACCTTACTGACATCCTCGTCGTTCACCGCAATCAGGAGCATAGTTTTCGGCAGTTCATCGTAAACGTATTCGCCCACTCTTAGCCCACCCTGCTTACCCCTACCAACGACATCGATCTTCGTGAATGCTGGAAATCCTTCCTTACTGAGTGCATCGACGACATCATCGACCTTTTCTGGCCTGATTATTGCCTTTACAAGCTTCATGAAAACACCTTAGCCGACGATTCCGTACTTGGCACAGAGCTTCTCAAGCTGATCCATCGTCAAAGGCTTTGGAATCACGAGCTCATCATTCTCCAGGATCTTCTTAGCGAGCTTCTTGTACTCCTGAGCCTGGTTGCAGTTCGGATCATACTCAACGACTGTCATCTTGTTGAACTCTGCTATCTGCACTATGTTGTCTCTCGGGATGAAGTGAACTAGCTTGGTTCCCAACGCATCGCAGAACTCTTCCAGCAATTCCTTCTCCCTGTCCACCTTTCTTGAGTTGCATATTATTCCACCCAGCCTAACTCCGGACTGCTCTGCATACTTCAGGATACCTCTGCAGATGTTGTTCGCTGCATAGAGAGCCATCATCTCACCGCTTGCGACAATGTAGATCTCCTTGGCCAATCCGTCTCTAAGTGGCATTGCGAACCCACCGCATACTACATCTCCAAGCACGTCGAAGATCAGGAGATCCAAGTCGTCTGGGTAGCCACCGAGTTCGATCATCTTCTGCACAGCTGTGATTACACCTCTTCCAGCACATCCGACTCCTGGCTCTGGTCCACCACTCTCAACACATAAAATTCCGCAAAAGCCCACCTTTCTAACCCTCTCAAGGGTTACCGCATCTTCTCCCTCTTCTCTCATTACATCCATTATGGTGTCCTGAGGCTTGCCGTGCAAGATCATCCTTGTAGCATCGGCCTTCGGATCACAGCCGTGAATCATGACCTTCTTCTTGAAATAGTATGCCAGTGCGGCTGCCGTATTTTGACACGTTGTAGACTTTCCTATTCCTCCCTTTCCGTAGATCGCCACCTTCTTCGCATTTGGTGCTATCTCATCGAAATAGGTCACACGAACACCTCCAGTTAGTAAATAATGGTACTAGACCTAAGGCAATATATAAATCTTTTTATTACTATTTGATTAAAAAGTTATATATTTTTATTAATTTTTCGTAAAATTTGTCAAATGTTAATTAAATTTATGAAATTGTTCATAAATTATATCAAAAGTTTTGGTGATCAAGACGATCGTTAAAACTATTCCAATAAATCGATCTAATTTCAAAAATTATAATGGGTTAATTTGTAATGCTGAAGCTTGACCTTAATGATAAAAACTCTTAAATATACTTTGTCAGAAAAGCCTACAAATGTATGAAATACGATGTCATAATTGTTGGAGCCGGTCCTGGCGGTTTATTTGCCGCATACAAACTTGCAGGAAAGATGAACGTTGCGATCTTTGAGTTGGGTAGAGATATCGATAAAAGGAAGTGTCCGAGCGATCTTGCAGAGAGCTTCTGCACCAAGTGTAAACCCTGCAACATAACCTTCGGTGTTGGGGGAGCTGGGGGTTTATCAGATGGAAAACTCAACTATGCAATTCCAGAGTATCCTTCGAGCTACACCGTCGGTGGAGATCTCATAGATCTGGTGGATGCAGAGTATCTACTTAAAAAGATGGAAGAGGTAGATAAAATATTCTTGGAGCACGGTGCGCCGGATGAGGTTTACGGAACCGACAAAGAAAAGATTGAGGAATTTCTTAGAAAAGCTAACGCCGCAGGAATCGAGTTTGTCCCGTTAAAGCAGAGACATGTAGGTAGTGATGAACTTCCGAAGGTTATCAAGAGCATAGAGAAGTATCTCAAGGATAACGGCGTTAAGATCTACACGAGGAAGACCGTCGTTGACATCAACCCTAAGGAGAGGAAGATCACGTTACACAATGGAAAGCAGTACGAATACGATTATCTCATTTTGGGAGTTGGTAGAGGTGGCTCAGAATGGCTCGAGAAATGGGTCAAAAAGTATAACATAGCCGTGAGTGAGAATACGAAGGCCATAGACGTTGGAGTTAGGGTTGAGGTTCCGGCTTCGATCATGGATGAGATCACGTCAGTTATCTACGATCCAAAGCTTAGGATACTTACGAAGAGGCACGATGATTACGTTCGAACCTTCTGTACTTGCCCAAGGGGCTGGGTTATCAGAGAGGACTACGGAGACTTCTGCTTGGTGAATGGGCACAGCAAAGCTAGAGAGAAAACCAACAATACTAACTTCGCATTGCTCGGACATTACGAATTTACAGAGCCGTTTGAGTATCCGAACGAGTGGGGTAGGGATTTGGCCAGAATAACCACGAAGCTGGGAGGTGGAAATCCAATCGTTCAGAGGCTTAAGGATCTGAGGTTGGGAAGGAGGAGCACGGAAAGGAGGATAAAGAACAACAGACTAGTCCAACCAACTTTAAAGACTGCAATCCCGGGGGATATCAGCTTGGCCTATCCCGGCAGAGTCGTCGATGACATACTCGATGCATTGGAGGCTTTGGATAAGGTCATACCCGGCGTGGCTGACGATTCAACGTTACTCTATGCTCCTGAGATCAAGTTCTACTCGTTGAAGCTCAAGGTTAGCCCAGAGATGGAGACGAACATTCCGAATGTCTATGCGATAGGTGACGGGGCGGGAATAAGCAGGGGAATAGTTGGAGCGGCTGTTACTGGCTTAATTGCAGCTGAGAGCATATTGAAGAAGGAGAGAAAGGGAGGCTAAATTTTTTTACTCTTT
>CAZBFC010000217.1:0-2873 GCA_964491095.1 uncultured archaeon
CCGGCCAGATGGAGCTCTTCACCATGAGGCGTAGCGGTGAGATCCTCGTTAAGCTGTTGGGTAAGGAGAGTAGTGTTATGGTCTACCTTTTCGATCCAGTTGTTTCCAAAACTCCTTCCGGCTTCTTGTCCTTGCTCTTCATGTGCTCTTCAGCTATCTTCAGACTCAACATCCCGCAGATACCAGTCCTTGCCAAGTCCGATCTGCTTGAAGAACACGAATTGAACAAGATACTCCGTTGGAGTAACGATCCCGATGCTCTGTACGATGATCTGCTTAAAGAATCTGAAAGGGTTTTGAGCGGTGAGCTTTTCCACATGTTGAGGGAGTTGGGACTTTTTAGACCCCTAATTCCGGTTTCTGCTATTACTGGCTACGGAATGGACGACATATACGACGGTATTCAGGAATTATTCTACGGAGGAGACGATTTGGAGAAGATAATATACTGAAAGTTTATATTCAGTTCCGTAGAGGGATTATAGATGAAAGAGCAGTATACAGCAGAACAGATCGAGGTCTTGGACGATCTTGAAGCGGTCAGAAGAAGGCCGGGGATGTACATAGGTGGTGTGGGAGTTAGGGGTCTCCATCACCTCCTCTGGGAGATCATAGATAACAGTATAGATGAGGCTCTGGCTGGTTACTGCAATAGGATCATCGTAACCCTTCATAAGGACGGCTCCGCAAGCGTCGAAGATAACGGGAGGGGTATTCCAGTTGAGGAGCATCCAGTCTTCAAGAAGTCTGCATTGGAGATCGTGATGACGAAATTGCATGCCGGAGGTAAGTTCAGCAAGAAGGCGTACAAAGTGTCTGGTGGTTTACATGGAGTTGGACTTTCCGTCGTAAACGCGCTTTCGGAATGGCTCGAAGTGTGGGTTAAGAGGAACGGCAAAATCTATTACCAGAGATACGAGCGAGGAAAGCCGGTAACACCGCTGAAGGTTGTCGGAGAAGCCAAAGATACGGGAACGATAGTCAGATTTAAACCCGATCCAGAGATATTTGAAGTTACCGAATTCAGCTATGAGATTGTCGCCCAAAGGCTTAAAGAATTGGCATTTTTGAATAAAGGTGTTAAGATCACCTTAATCGATGAAAGAATCGGTAAAAAGGAAGAGTTTTACTCTGAGGAGGGTATCAAAGGCTTCGTTGCAGTGTTAAATAAGAACAAACCCGTTCTGCACGACATAATCTACTTCTCTGGGGAAAAGAACGGGATCATGGTTGAGGTGGCTTTACAGTTTACAGATACGGAGTTCGAGACACTCTTCGCATTTGCGAACAACATCCATACCGTTGAAGGTGGAACACATGTGGCTGGATTTAGAGCCGGTTTAACGAGGGCTATAAACGAATACGGAAAGAAGCACATCAAGAAGTTCAAGCCTTTGAGCGGAACCGATGTCAGAGAGGGCTTGACAGCAGTGATTTCTGTAAAGGTTCCAGAACCACAGTTTGAGGGGCAGACTAAGACCAAGCTCACGAACAGTGAAGTTAAGACGGTTGTAGAGTCTCTCACGTATTCGGAGGTTCTGAGATGGCTTGAGGAGCATCCGAGTGAGGCAAATAAGATAATCGAGAAGTGCATAATCGCGATGAAAGCTAGAGAAGCAGCTAAGAGAGCGAAGGAACTCGTTCGTAAGAAGAGTGAGCTAACGATCACTCTGCCCGGCAAACTTGCCGACTGCTCATCGAAGAATCCCGAGGAGAGAGAACTGTTTATAGTCGAGGGAGAATCTGCCGGAGGTTCGGCAAAGCAGGCGAGGGATAGAAGGTTTCAAGCTGTATTGCCAATTAGGGGTAAGATAATAAACGTAGAGAAGGCCGGATTCCTGAGAGCTTTGAAAAACGAGGAGATAAAAGCCATAGCCTCAGCCATAGGGGCTGGAATCGGAAAGGATTTCGATATAAGCAAGGCAAGATACCGTAGAATTATTATAATGACAGATGCGGATGTAGATGGAGCTCACATCCGAACCTTACTGCTCACGTTCTTCTACAGATACATGCGACCGCTCATAGAGCATGGATACCTATACATAGCTCAACCACCCCTCTATAGGGTTAAGAAGGGTAAAAAGACATATTACGTCTACTCTGAGAGGGAGCTAAAGAAGTTGCTTGAGAAGCTCGGTGACGGGGTGGAGGTTCAGAGGTTCAAGGGTTTGGGAGAGATGAATCCCGAACAACTATGGGAGACTACGATGGATCCGAAACGAAGGATTCTGATTCAGGTTACGATTGAAGATGCTCTGAGGGCAGAGCAGTTATTTAGCATTCTGATGGGTGAGGATGTTGAGGCGAGAAGGGAGTTCATAATGAAGCATTCCAAGGAGGTGAAGAACTTAGACGTCTAACTTCTTGACCATCCTCAGCCATCTACCCCATGTCCCCCTCTCCTGAAATCCAAATTTTTCATAGAATTTTCTCGCTTTGATGTTACCGATGCCAACCCAAAGTGCTGCAACCTTTTTACCCCTTTCCTTAGCATACTTCAAGGCTTTAAGTAACAAAGCTGTTCCTATTCCCTTCCCCTGCCAGTTTGGATGGACGAAGATCTCGTGGATCTCCCCAACCTCCTCATTCTCAAAAAAACTCAACCAGTTTGTGTCGCATGCAACAAAACCGACGGGTTTTCCATCAACTTCAGCGACGAAAAATCCATCGCTATCTCTGTTCATCAACCATCTAAAATACCACCTTATGTCTTTCGTTCTCGTATACGCGTACTCTTCAAGCCCCCTGTATGCTTCTTTATATATCCGAACGAAAGCATCTAAATCTCTGTTTGTAACGTTTCTAATTCTCAGTTGCACACAGATACATTTTTATTCTCGTTTTTAAAATCTGACGATAATGGATGTCCT
>CAZBFC010000218.1:0-7051 GCA_964491095.1 uncultured archaeon
ACGTCATCGAGCCTCCAACCGGCAGAGAGCAGAACTTGAGATATGACAGTTATGAGTGGGGACTTGATACCCCTCTCAATGAACTCCCGCTTGGCCTTCTCAATGCTTTCAATTATCTCCTCCCTCTTGAGCTTCACTCTAAACTCGTGGATCTTGACCAGCTCACTCTCGTCAACTACCATCGATTTCCTTAAAATTGAGCTAGCTTTGAAGAACACTCCTGCAACTATCACCCAATCTATGACGTTTATGAGGCCAGGTCTGTCGAATAGAAGCGGCCTGATTAGTGTGAAGTAAACAGAAACTATAAGGGCGGTCGTAATGATGAACGATCTTACGTATCTCAGAAATTCGAGCTTGCTGTGAATCGATGGAAGCAAAGTCGTTATTGCAAGTAAAATTAGCAGAACTGCAAAGATCAGTCCTATCTCCTCAGATCGCTCGAAAGGAAGTACTGAAATCAACTGATAGCCGAAGAACGCTGAGAGTATTAGGCCAGCTGTAGTTATGATGGGCTGAAATCTTATCGGTAACTCGAACTTTACCAACGCGAGCGAAAACAAGAAGGGAAGCATGAGCGGTTCGATCGGTTTTAGATAAAGTCCAAAATCGGGCAGATTTATCGAAACTATTCTTAAGGCTAGGTAAACCGAAATGGCAACGACAAACGGTCTGAATGCCGATACCAAGCCGTGAAAACCCATTACCTCATAAGTCACATACAGGATGTACATCGCAATTAGGTATTCAAGTCCCCTTACGGCGTATACGCTACTTCCGGCCAAGGCTATCAAGATCAACACGGTTGCAAGTATGATTCCACCGATCCTACGCACGGTAACACCTCCTGAGGTTCAGATAATCTTTAAAAGCTTCTATGAAATCCGAACGGCTAAACCCCCTTCTGTTACCGTACCTGTAAAATTCGAATAGTCTCAGCAGTAAATCCGCCCTACATGGTTTAAGTAAGTCCAAAACCTCTCTCGGCGTGGCATCCTTAAGATCGATGTTTTTGATTTTTTCTATGTTGTTGACGAGATTTTTGAATATCTCGGCGATGGCCTTTCCGTAATCATCAACCACACGAATTTTAACCTCTTTAACTTCCTTAACCTTTCCATTCTTTATCCTTTCAGCCCTTATGACATGCACCCCTTCCTTATTAAACACAACGGAGTTTCCCTCAAATATCTCACCGTCGACGAAGACCCTGTAACCGTCTTTGCTTTCAACCCTAAATCTGATCTCCTCTCCTACCTTCCAAATCAGCGGAAGATCTTCAAACTCCCTCTCTACGATGATCTTTAAACCTCCCTGCTTAAGCTTGTAATAACCGAATGCAATTGCAAGGCCAATTGGAATTAGCAAAAGCCAGAGCGGAAACGGTGGCACTTCCAAAACTTTCATGGCTGGGGTATGAAATTGATCCCCGGGGTAGTATATCTCAAACCTCGAACCGGAGATGTTTATTCTTGCAGCTCCATCCTTAACCTTATAGCTCTTTCCGTTAACGAATATAACCCCATTTAATCTGTTTCCCAACGAATCCACCAATTCAATGCTTAAAACTCCGTTGTCGTAACTCGCAGAGATCTCAACACTGGCGATAGATTTTAGCATGATCATCTTGTTGTATCCAAGAACGTCGAACTCGATCGGAATCATTCCGATTACATCCGGCTTGATCTTGAATCTTACGAATCCCTTCTCATCTGTCTTTGCAAATACCTCACCGCCGGGCCATACTATTCTTACGTTCTCGTTCCTAATGGGATTTCCGTTAAATAACAGAGCGGCAACTAGCTCGTTCTCTTTATCGGCCAATACTGTCGTATTTGAAATTATAACATCGATGTCTCCAGCTTCAACTTTCTTCTCATAGCTTACCGGCAGGATGAACTCAGAACCAGGATAAAACAGTTCGATTTTATGCTCACCCTTAGATAACCTCACAAATACCAGGAAATAACCCTTGCTATCGGTTTTCGTTTCATCGTACGTTACTCCGTCGACCTTGACTATAACCCTCGCATTCGCTATCCCCGTTCCGTTGTAGTCTACGAGTCTGCCCCTGATCGTCAGATTCGTAGACACCCTATCTGGAACGTTAACCTCGAAGTGCGGTGGGCTGTATATCTTGATGATTGGGTCGCTCCAAGAGGGGCTGTACATGAGACTTCCTACGTAGTGAGCTAGGATGTAGTACTCTCCAACGATGTCTGGGGCCGTAACTTTAACCTTGAAATGCCCATCTCTAAACTGTACAAGCTTCAGCAGAATTCCTTTCTCATCGCTCTTGTTTTTCTTCAAAAATATCTCAACGTACCCACTTTCAACGGGCTTACCATCTTTAGTTCTTACGAATCCTTCAACGGTGAAGTTCTCTCCCTTCTTAACTACGGTATCGACATTCGTAATCTCCGTAACCGTTGGGATCCTTATCGGAGGTGGGGTGGGATCAAACTCCACCCAACCTTCCTCAAATCTAACTTCAGCCCAAGCATGAGCTTGCGATGCGAATACGGTCTGATTCTGAGGTGTAGGCTTTGCCAGATAACCCACCACGAGTCTCGCCGGAATCCCTATGGAATTGCACATTATCACGAATGCCGAGGCGAAGTGCTTGCAGATCCCCCTCTTTTCCTTGAACAAGAACCAATAAACCGGATCCTTATCCGCAGGAACCGAAAACGTGGGATCGTACCTGTAATGGGTCTTCAAAAATTTCTGTATGAGCAGAGCCTTCTCGTAATCGTTCCTAGCATCTTCTGTAATGCTTAAAGCAAGTTGCCTTATCGCGTTATATTCATTCGCATCCATCTCTATCTTTGCGAAACTGTCCTTTGCCGCTTTCGTTGCGTTGATCTTATGAGCGGTCGAAACCGCCAAATACGGAACGTCACACGATTGGATAAGGTACGTTCCCGTGCTAGCGTTAAATTTGGAATCTATCGAAACGTAGCATGTATCTTTTGAAACCGGAATGTGCTTCTCAAATTTTACTATAGGTGTGACCTTGTATCGGGTAATATGGGACGAAAGTACGAGTTCCGGCTTATCGGTATAGCTAACGTTGTCCTCGATCCATACTCCGTTGATGTATGTTGAGGCAGTATACAGTCTCATATGATTCGTGTAAATATTCAAACCCTCAACGAAGTAGATAGGAAGCTGCGGCGGGTTACTGAAGTTTTTGAGGCTGCACATGTTTGATCTCGTAATGGTTGCTGGAAGCTTCTTGACAGCTTCCAAATTCTGATTATCTCCACCAGCATGCCCCTCGTAAGGCCCAGGACCTATGAATCCTCTAAACCCCGTTTTGCTGAAGTTGAGTGATGTAATGAAACTGAGTAAGAACGCCAGACCGATAACGAGTAAAATCAAACCAGCAATTTTTTTAATAAGCATGATGTTGCATATTCGTTCTGATCAGTATATTAAGCTTATGATCGCCTAACTTTCAATAAAAATTTCAGCCCCAGAATTCTTAGCCCTAGTTATTGTAGTTTCACATCTCAGCCCCAAATCTTCAAAGAAAAGTCTCAAATCTTTCGCAATGTCTCTGGCATTAGAGTCTGTGATTGCATAGATCGCCGGGCCGGTTGAACTCATCCCCACAGCTTTGGTTGTATCACCGATGTAGGCTAAAGCATTTCTAATCAGATCACCGTAACGGTCTATCTCAGCCTTCTTGAAGCCTAAATGCTGAATCCTCCATATTGCATCTCCAAGTTCATCCAGATCTTCCTCCACAACAGCTGGTAACATCTTCATCAGAATCAGATGACATAGCTCTCTAACTTCTTCAAGCGGAATTGGACAGACGTCCCTAAACAGATCGACCTCCTCAGTTCCGTAGGATCCAGTTAAGTCGGGGATCGCTATGACCACATCCCAATCGGGAAAGTCGTACCTCGCAATAACCGGAGCTGGTTTAGCCTTACTTGCCGAAGATGGCAGGAATTCTGGTTTCTCTTTCCTCGAATGTCCACCGTCAACTATGAAGCCTCCAATTTCAAATGCCGCAACACCTATTCCAGATGTTCCACCCCTTCCAACCATTTGAGCCAACTCTCTGACACTGAATCCCAAATCGTACACCTCGTTGAAGGCCTTAGCAACGGCTAAACTTATCTGAGTACCGCTTCCCAGGCCAACATGTGCCTTGTAGTCGGAAAGAACATCAATTCTAATTCCTTTACCAAATTTATCCGATAAAACTTTTGCCACCGCCTTAAATCTGTCCAAATTCAAACATCTCCCTTCAACCACAACTTCATCATCCTCTTTGGCGATGATTTCTACGGACGGATTCTGAAGGGCTAAGCCGACACCACCATCGATTCTACCAATTGCTCCATTCAAATCGATGAGCGTTATGTGGATTCTTGACGGCGTTTTGATTCTGACCCTCATCTGACAGTCCAACCTCACAACATCTTAAATAATTAATCGTTCACGACCTTGAGCTCTATCTCCTTTAAGTATCTCTTCGACTTCAGATCGACTATCATCGCTTTTGGGGCGATAACTGGCATCTCATAACCTGTAAGAAGTCTCAAAACCTCACAAGCTTGAATCGAACAGGTTAGAGCGTAGCTTAGTGGATCGAATTCTATCTTGGGCTTTTCAACTTCGAAGAACGAAACTCCATCCGGCAGGAAGGTCGTTATGAAGTTGGGCATGAACGGAACTCCCAACTCTTCGGCGATTCTAGCAGAACTGTCCAAATATTTATGGGCTATCACTAAGTCAACTCCTCTCAACTGTTTCTTCATCTCTCTGTAATCATCCGCATAAGGGTAAGAAATTATGTTCGTCTCTGCTATGGGATGCACGACATCGTAATCGTTTGCCTCAAGCGGTTTTATGCTGACATCCAACCTGACATCGTTTGGAGTTATGAAGTCACCGATGTAACGAATACAACCGACACCTATCCTCCAAAGAAGTTCCATAATCATCCTACTTCCAACAACTCCGATGCTAAACCTGCTCAGATAGTCTATTCTCGATTCATCGATCAGATCAAACCAGAAGATGTTTTTCATGGAGAAATATTGAAGTTGGCGGTTTAAATCTTTACTAAACACTTACGAATACATCCCCAAACCTGATCGAAGGAGAAATCGTATTCTCGATTTGTCTGACATCCTTACCGAAGATTTCGACTCTCTTCAGCAGATCGTAGACGTTTCCGTAGATCATTGCAGACTTTACGGCCTTTCTTTCTCCATCCTTAACCAGAAAGGCGTTCATACACTCAAGGCTGAAGTCTCCGCTTACGGGATTGGATGTGTGTGCACCTATAAGGGCATGAATCACCAAAGCTTCATCTTCGATGTCCTTCGACTCCTCATTGAATTCGAGGACGACGTTCGTAGGGGATGTGACCGGATATAGATCATCTCCCCTCAACCCGTTCCCGGTAGGTTCGATTCCCATCTCCAATGCGTGTCTGAAGTCCGTTATATAAGATTTGAGCACTCCTTCCTCGAAGATCGTTGTAGATTTCGGTTCAATACCTTCATCATCAAACGAGAAGCTAACCAAGCCGTAAGGTATCGTCCCGTCATCGATAATCGTGACCTCCCCTATGTAGTTTTTCCCAAGCTCCGTTAGAGGACTTCTACCTTTAGCAACGTTCTCGGCAAAAAAGGCTGGATACAACGCATAGCTGAGCAGTTCATGGACGGCAATGGGTGATAAAACTATATCGTAGCGGCCTTTCTCGATCTTTTCGGCCTTAAGCGATTCTATCGCAAGTTCGGCAGATCTTTTGCCGACGAACTCCAGATCGATCTTTGATGTCCTGCTCTGATCGAATTCAAATGAACTGCTATCCTCAATCACACATTCCAAAAAAGCTTCGCACATCGTTAATCTTTCCTTTAAATCCGTCCCATAGGAATTGATCAAAGTTATCTCATCAACAGAAGCTTCTACGTATCCTTGGGCCGGATTGACATTTTCAATCTCTCTTGCAGAGTTGATCAGAGTTTCAGCAGATTCGATGAGCCAGTCCGAATCTATCTTCTCAATCTTAGCATCGTAAATACCCTCGATATCCACCTTTTTTCCTTCCGGTAGCTCTCTTAGCTTTTCCTCCGAAATCCTCGCTATCTTTATAGCCCTCTCACATAGATCGATCGAAAGCTTTGAAGAAGTTGCGAAACCTACCTTTCCGTTCACTATAACCCTGACGGCATAGTTCACATCCTCCGAAGATTCGATGAGCTTTATCTTACCTTTCTCTATCGATACAGATTTTGATGTAGACCTCTCACAGTATATCTCCCATGCATCGGTGTTTTTATCGAGAAATCGAATTATCTCGTTCATTTAGGCACCTCCAACCAAGGCTTTAATCAAAGCGGGAGGTGAGCCATCAGCCACCGGCACAAGCTGCCCATTTTTACCACAGAAGCCCGGATCGAACTCCAAACCTTTGCCAAGCTTTATATCTCTTAAAATTTCAAGTGTATTTCCGCTCAACGAAACGTCCCTTATCATCTCCGCAAGTTCACCATTCCTTATGATGTATCCAAATTGAGCGTTGAATTGGAAGTAGCCCGTAGCTGGATTCGTTTCTCCTCCCCTTGAACCGACGAGGTAAACACCATTTTTAGCCTCTTCAAGCAACTCTTCAAAGCTCAAATCTCCTTCAGCTATGAACGTGTTGCTCATCCTGACGATCGGAAAGTCTAAACCTTGGGCTCTAGCATTTCCAGGCTTGCCGTTTAGCAATGTAGAGGTCTCACGGGAATGTAGAAAGCTCTTTAATACACCGTTTTCGATTATTACCTTCCTCTCCGCCTTAACGCCCTCATCGTCGAAGGGATAAAAGCCGAACTCCTTAAGCGTAGGATCGTCGTAGACGTTTACGCAATCGTTCGCAACCTTCTTGCCGATCTTATCCGCAACTATGCTCGAACCTTGCAGAACGTGGTCAGCCTCGACGGCATGTCCAAACGCTTCATGGATGAAAACTCCGCCCAAAGATGGATCAACTACAACGTTCATCCTGCCCGAAGGAGGCGATCTGGCTTTG
>CAZBFC010000219.1:0-4075 GCA_964491095.1 uncultured archaeon
TGTTAAATGTGTATGAGAGAGTTAAACGCCTGAAAATTTAACACCTTATTTTATTAGTATTTTTATTATTATTTACTAATATATAATTATAATAATTAACATTAAATTTTTGCCTAATTTTGCAATAATTAAAATTTAAAATTAATTATAAAATTTAAATTTATGATTAAAAAAGAAAACTATAAATACTATTATTCTTAAATTTAGCTTGGGATATTGTCATCATAAATATAAATAAAAATTATAAAATTTTAAATATTCTTTAATATAAATAAATTCAATTCAATAATAGTTTTAAATATTATAATCTAAAAACAATTAGATGTTTCCAAGCGAAAAACATAGTTGTAAATACATGTTATTTATATTGTTTTTATTGATAAAATTTGTAGTTTGAAAATTTGGAGAAACACTCAATATACGTGGCTTATTTACTGTTATAACTCAGATTATACATAGTCTCATAGTTTGAAATAATCTTAGACATTTTTGCTCTTGCAGTTATTCTGTGAAAACATGGGGTACTTGTCTTCGAAGTTCCACAGGAAATAAAGGGGGGAGGGGGTATATATACCCATAAAGGTTTTAACTTAGTCCTAACAAACTAACCATATGCCCCTAATAATACCAGCTACGCAGGGTGTTCTAGCAATCAAGATTTCTCGTCTAACCAATTTTCCTCTGGGTTACGCTCAACTTGAGAAGTTGCCAGATGGTGAAAAATATGTCAGAATCTCTGCAGATGTTGAAGGTGAAGATGTTATTTTGGTCAATTCGTTTGCACATAACCCCGATGAAATGCTAATCGAAACTCTATTTCTCATAGAAACTTTGAGAGATTACGATGCCAAATCGATTACCGGTGTGTTTCCATACTTTCCGTATTCAAGGCAGGACGGAAGGTTCATTAAAGGTGAAGCCTTCTCACTTAAGATAGTTGCCGATCTACTGAGAAGTGCTGGAATCGATAGGATGATCGTTGTCGACTTTCACCTTCATCGCTTGAAGGATTTAACATCCTTCTTTGGATTCGAAGTTCGAAATCTTACCGCAATGCATAAGATTGCTGAGTTCGTCGGCAAAAACTTTGAGATGAGAGATCCTATAGTGGTTGCTCCTGACGAGGAAGCCGTTCAATGGGCAAAGATCGTTGCAGAGGATTTGAGTATCGACTACGTGTATCTCCGAAAGATGAGGATCGATGCTGAGAATGTGATAATAGATTCCGCTCCACCAGAAGTTTCTGGTAGAGATGTTTTGATTGTGGACGATATCATATCAACGGGTGGAACGGTGGTTCAGGCTGTCAAGGCTTTGAAGAAGGTCAACTGCGGTAAAGTCTACGTAGCATGTACACATGCGATCCTCGCTAAGGATGCGCTGAAGAAGATGTTGGAATGTGGGGTGGAAGGACTGGTTGCAACAGATACAGTCCTCAGTCCGATCAGCCATGTGAGTGTTGCGGACATAATATCAGATTGTCTACTTAGCTTAGATTTAAGTGAATAAAAGTTGCGAAATTATTTAAGTTCATTTTACAAACAATCTTCCGTGAAGATCGCAGTGACTGGTAGACCGGGTATAGGTAAAACTACTCTCTGTTTAAAGGTTTACGAAAGCTTAAAAGATAAGTTAAATGTTAAGGGGTTTATTACGAAAGAGGTTAGAGATAAAGGTGTTAGAATAGGTTTCAAACTTATAGATCTCTCAAGTGGTGAGGAGGCCTGGCTTGCAAAGGTTGGTCACAAAAGCAAATTTAAAGTCGGTAAGTATGGTGTTCTTGTCGAATCGATTGACAGATTTGCTGATAAAATTGAGAGCTATGTCGATGCTGATCTTGTAATTCTGGATGAGATAGGGCCCAGGGAGTTGAAAAGTCAGAAGTTTGTTAAGGCGGTTGAGAAACTGTTAAATCGCGATAATCTACTCTTTTCAATACATTTAAAGTCTCAGCATTCTCTGCTTAGAAGGATTCGTTCAGAATTTGAGGTTATAATTCTTACCGAGGATAATCGAAACAGGATTGCAGAAGAAATAGTGGGGATGATCATCCATGATCATAACCGAAGGGAAAGCCAAGATCAAGCTTGATAAGGATGTATTCTACAATCCTCGGATGACCTTCTGCAGACATTTGGATGTCTTAGCATACAAGGTTATTGGTGAAAATGAATCCAAGGAAGTTCGTTCACTCGATGCTCTTGCAGCAACTGGCATAAGGGGGATTAGAGCTTGCTTGGAAGCTGGATTTATGTCAACTTTCAACGATAAAAATCCGAAGGCGGTCGAATTGATCAAGGAAAACCTTAAACTGAACAACATCGAAGCTGAAGTTTTCAACAAGGATGCCGTTGCTTTGATGAGAGAAAGCAGATTTACCCATATCGATCTCGATCCTTTTGGATCTCCCGCCGAATTCATAGATACCGCCTGCTTATCCGCTTTGAAGTATCTAAGCGTTACGGCAACAGATACAGCCGCACTTTGCGGCTCGGCACCCGTAGCTGGGTTGAGAAAGTATGCGATCTATGCGGAGAAGACTGAATTCTACCCTGAACTTGGCTTGAGAACTCTCATTGGCAAGATAGTCAGAGAAGCTACGAAGTACGATAAGGCGATTGAAGTTCTGGTTTCTTGGGCTAAGGAACACTATTATAGAGTTCACATAAAGCTTAGGCGATCGGTAGCTTTGGCCGGAAAGATCTACGAGAAAGTCGGCTACCTATTCTACTGTTTTAACTGCGGAAATAGAGAGTGGTTACCGATGGATGGTAAAACCTTGGAGAGATGCAAATGTGGAAATAAATTCACAATGATCGGCCCGCTTTGGCTTGGGGAGTTGCACAACAAAGATTTCGTGAAAGCCATGATCGACAAGGTTGATGGTATGGATGTCGATGAAAATACGAAGACCAAGCTTAGGAAGTTCTTACAGTCGATCTACGAGGAAATTGACGATCCTTTCGGATACACTACTCATCACATAGCGAGGATGCTAAAAACTTCTCCACCACAGGTCGTTAGAATAATCGAAGAACTCAGAAAGATGGGCTACAAGGCATCAAGGGTACACTACTCTGGAGTTGGATTTAAGACGGATGCGGATGTAGAAACGATTAAAAAGGTAGTGCTAGCTCTTAACACCCAGGATTGACTTCGGCTTCCTTGGAATTCTTCTCCTCTTCTTTCCATCTGAAGTATACTTCTGATTGGGGCCGGGTTTCTTGTAGTGCTGCCACTTGGTGGGAACTAACCTGTATCCTCCTCTTCTGTTCTTTATCTTTACCCAAGTTACACTACCGGTCTTACCCATGGCCTATGCTTAATTCGAGCATTTTAAAAATATTGTGGTGTTACGATCTTCCAAACCTTTCTACATATCTGCAGAAGGCGCAAACTTCAGAGCTTGATGGCTCCCCGCAGATCTTACAATTTCTTAACTCCCATTCTTCGTCAACCTTTATACTCCTCGCAAGCTTAATCAATCCTCTAATGAAATTCTGCTTAAATCCCGGCTTTTTAGCTTCTATATCGTAAATTATCTCCTTCCAGATATCTCTTGGAGCGTGGGGGCACTCATCCATAAGGAACGGGATGTTCAGAGATAAAACGAACAGCATGTTCTCCTTCTCAGTTCTTTCAAATAGCGGACGAACCCTCGTAACCAATCCGTTGAAACCCTCGGATCTTGGAATTAACTTTGGGATCCACTCAATTCCTCCGCTGAGAACATTCTTAAAGAAGAATAGGATCATATCTTCAACAGTATGCCCGGTGGCGATAACGTCAAATCCATTCATCCTTGCAAATCTATTCATAATATATCTCTTTGCTGTTCCGCAGACTGAGCAAACCTTCTTAACATCTACATCATCGATCGTAAACCCGTATTCCGATAGTTCAACTACATGAAGTGGAACATCTATTTCCTCTGCAAGTTCTTCAACGACCTTCTTTGATTTTGCAGAGTAATCTCCAATCCCCAAATCGATGTACAATACTTCGATGTTATAGCCGAGCTTCTTCAAGGCGAAGGCCATAGCGGAACTATCTTTTCCACCGGAAACGCAAGCTA
>CAZBFC010000220.1:0-4203 GCA_964491095.1 uncultured archaeon
CATTTTGGTTGATTCAGCCTTCAAAAAAGCTGAAGAAGTTCATGCCGATGCTATCCTGATAGTTATCGATACTCCCGGCGGTTTACTCTCAGCAACCAAGGAGATAGTTTCAAAGATCTTGAACAGTGATATTCCCGTAATAACGTACGTCTACCCCCCCGGAGCGTTCTCAGCCTCGGCCGGAACCTTCGTTCTCATCTCCGGAAACATTGCAGCGATGGCAAACGGAACTTCGGTAGGGGCCGCAACGCCGTATACGGCGGGATTTCCGCCGAAGGTTGAGAACAAAACCGTCAACTACATCGCGAGCTACGCGAAGAGCATAGCTGAGATGAGAAACAGGCCTGTAGATATCGTTGAAAGGTTCGTTACTGAAGGCTTGAGTCTCTCGGCTGAGGAGGCGTACAGAAAGGGTGTGATAGATGTCCTAGCCGATTCACCGGAGAAGTTGTTCGAAAAGATAAACGGATGGGAGGTGAAGGTAAACGGAAAGGTTGTTAAGCTTGATCTCAGCACAGTCAGGATTGTAGAAGTCAAAAGCTCCTTGCAGTCACAGATATACGAGATCTTATCGAATCCACTCGTAGCTTTTATACTACTCATCTTGGGTATATACTGTCTGATATTTGGCCTCATGACTCCGGGAATGGGAATGGAGATATTTGGTGCCATCTGTCTCATATTGGCCTTATTTGGACTTGGAGCACTAAGTATAAACACTTTCGCCGTGATACTTATCCTGCTCGGAATACTACTGCTGGTCTTGGAGCTTTTAACTCCGACGTTTGGCATCTTGGGTATAGCCTCGATAGTCTGTATGACGTTGGGATGTGTAATGTTGTTCAGAGAACCTCTGATGCCCAAAGACTTTTACGAAACGTTTCTGATGTTCGTGGGCGGGATAAGCTTGGGAACGGCCACAATAATGACTTTTGTGATAGTGAAAATCGCTCAGCTCAAGAGGATGAGGAAGAAGGTTGGCGGGGAGGCTATGGTTGGAGAGGTTGGAGAAATCGTGGAGTTCAAGGATGGAAAAGGATTGGTAAAGGTTAGAGGGGAGCTCTGGCAATGTAAGAGCGAGGAGGAACTTAAGAAGGGGGATGAGGTCGTGGTGATTGGAAGGGACGGCCTAACACTCTTCGTTAAGAAGAAACGGTGATAGTATGACCGACATTGCTGAGGAGCTTAGAAATGAGACGATAAAATGGTTGGAGAGAATCAAAGATAAGATTAGGCACGTCAAAGCGGTCGATAAGAGGGGAGAGGAGTTTTTGAGAAACATCGAGGCGTACATATCCGATTCAGAATACTTCCTGAAGAAGGAAGATTTGGTGAGAGCTTTCGAATGTGTAGTTTGGGCATGGGCCTGGCTTGAGATTGGATTGAACATCAAAATACTGGTGATCCATCAGAAGTAATAGTAGTATTCACCTTTCGCCTTCTGCTCTCTATCTAGCCTAGAGCCGAGCTTGTTCACTCTCGGTCTTTTAGTTTCCTCATCCCTTCTAAACGTTATACCCAGATTCGAAAGGAAGAGGTTCATTCCCTCTCTCATCCCCATCGGTTTCCTTGCCAAACCTCTTTTGCCCGGTTCTCCTTGAAAGACCATCAACCTGTCACTTACCATGTCTATCAGGTATATGTCGTGATCTACAACGAGGACACTCTTGGACATGTTCAAAGCGAACCTCCTGATCATCCTCGCAACCTCGGTTCTCTGCTCGACATCCAAGTGGGCTGAGGGTTCATCCAAAAGGTACAGGTCTGCATCTCTGAGCAAACAAGCAACTATCGCAACCCTCTGCAGTTCACCACCGCTAAGCTCGTCCAAATTTCTATCCATAAGCTCGTCTATCCTAAGAGGCTTGAGGAATTCCGTCTTATAATATGAAGAATCAACCATCGGATTTATCTTCCTAAGAAACATCCCCACAGGCATGCTTACGTCCGCCTTAACGTACTGAGGTTTGTACGAAACCTTTAGATTTAACTTGACCTTCTTTCCATCGTCCTCAAGGACTCCGGCCAATATCTTTATGAAGGTTGACTTTCCAGTTGCGTTTGGGCCTACTATGCCCAGCACCTCTTCCGACCTTATCTCTCCACCCTCAACCTCCAGCTTGAATCCCTCAAACGTTTTGGTGAAGGATGGATACTCCACAAGCACCTTCTCACTCTCACCTTCCCTGGGCTGGAAGATCTCGAACTCTATGGGTTTGTCTCTGATCCTGATGTTCTCCTCAACCAAATAGCCCCTTAGGTACTGGTTTATTCCAACCCTAACTCCTTTCGCGTTCGTTATGACACCGTAAACACCCGGCTCACCGTAGCTTATGTGAACGAAATCGGCGAGCATATCCAAGATCGCCAGATCGTGTTCTACGATGAGCACCGGTTTCTTTTCAGCCCACTCCTTGATTATCTTTGCAACGTTAATTCGCTGATATATGTCGAGATAGGATGTTATCTCATCCAAGAAGTAGAAATCAGCATCCTTCATCAAGCAGCCGGCTATCGCCAACCTCTGCAACTCACCACCGCTCAGATCCTTAACATCTCTATTCAAGGCATGCTTCAATTCTAGTCTTTCAACTATTTCATCCATTATTCCGAGTTCGTCAACCCTCTCAAGCAGATCCTTCACCTTACCCTTGTAAACCTTTGGTATTGCTTCGATGTACTGCGGCTTTTGGCTCGTCCTGATCTTACCTTCAGCCAGATCCTTCAAATAGTTAAACAGTTCAGTTCCAGCAAACCTCTCGAATATCTCATCCCAACTTGGCTCCTCTCCAATTCTGCCCAGATTTGGCTTGAGTTGTCCGGTTAGGATCTTAACTGCCGTTGTCTTTCCAGTTCCATTCGGGCCGAGCAAACCGACGACGTAACCTTTCCTAGGAATTGGCAAGCCATAAAGCACAAAGCCGTTCACACCGTACCTGTGAACCTCCCTACCTTCGAGCTCGTGGGGTAATCCTACAATAGATATCGCCTTGAAGGGACACTTCTTAACGCATATACCGCAGCCAACACAAAGTTCCTCAGAAATCACAGCCTTTCCATCCTTTATCACTATTACATCCTCAACGCCGGTTCTTATCTTTGGACAGAACTTTATGCACTCCTGAGCACATTTTTTAGGTTGGCATTTGTCCTTGTTTACCACTGCAATTCTGTACTCTGGCATTGCAACACAGCTTGGTGTTTCGCTTTATAAGGTTTAATTATAGTTAGGCTGTAGCTTGAATATTTTTGCTTTTTCTTTTCCTTCATTCACTATATGCTAAATTAGTACCATACTGTAGCACTACCATTAGGCTCAGATTCAATTCTAAAATATAGGGGATAAATTGTTCCCTTCCACCAGTGGCCTCCATAATAATGACAATCGTTACATTTAACCACTCCATGAACGCTAGGCTCATGGCAGGCCATACATACATCTCCATGATACATTCTGGCGTATGTTATAGTTTGGTTTATAAGATACTCATGACCAGTAGCATTACCTCCCTTTGTAGAATTAATATTACCAACAGCATAATACGGATCCAACCACCAGTACGTGGAATTTCTATGATGACATGTGTAACATGAAATCTTTTCTGCACAGTGGACTAATCCCTTCGCTGCGGCTGTGAACGGGTTAACTGATGTAAACTTTGCACCTGTAGTGTAGCTCGTTAGGTTAATTTTGATCGAATAGTGGCATTGCTTACAGTAGCTACTGTTTATATTACCAGTTAGCACATATGTTCCTGCAGAGTAGTATCCCAATGCATGATACCTATAAAAACCCCAAAGATTATAGGACGGCCATGTTTGCCCGCCACCAACATATCTATATATCGGAGCATGAGTACCATTTATTAGACCTCTGTATATGTTATAATGACATCTAGAGCAATTTATATTTTCAAGTGGTAAGAAAATATGCTTTCCACTAAAGTATGATTTTTTAGCATAGTTAACATTATAAGTTTTACCCCAAATTGGTGTAAACGTTTGGAATGTCCAGTACTTTATACTATATGTTAAATTATATTGATATGTATAACTTATGTCAATGGAGTAGTTGGTGTGGCATGCTAAGCAAGCGAGGTTTTCGTCGTGCAAGGAGTTTTCGCAGTAGGCGATGAACTGTTTATGAGCTTCGGCGTAGGGGATAGAGGAGATGATGGTGATATTTCTATGGTTGAGTGTAGT
>CAZBFC010000221.1:0-8226 GCA_964491095.1 uncultured archaeon
GTCGTCAAGCAGAGAAGGCCCTCAAAATAGCTGAACAGACACTCTCACTTCTCAAGAGGAGTTTTGACGATTATTTAGACAAAAAACGACGCAAGGAGTGATAGCATAATGAACGACATGGACCCTAAGAATAACCAAACACCCTTGGAATACCATTTTGCTATGTCGGCTACCAGGTCTCGGTTAATCTTTTCCATGGATCCGAGGGTAGAATATAACCCTCGTTTAAGTAGATATACATCCTCAAAATACTCTTTAAACTCCTCCCACGATTCGAGTATGTCAAATTCCTTGTATTTTCTTGTTCTCAAAGCTAAGACGCAGGATATTGCTGAAAACCACATGCAAACTATTCCAGCCAATGCCAACCAGTGGTTTAACATATTCCAAGCATTGGCAACGAAACCAAGCAGAACACCATTCGATGCAAGTAGAATTCCCGCCTTATTTTCTAATTCTTGTTTATCTTGCCAAAGATCAGATATTCTTCTCCAAGCCAAATCGAGCATTACATCTTCAACTTTATCCATATTCTATGCCTGATCTTCGACTTTATAAGGCTGGTGAAATCGTGTTCCTTCCAATTCCGGGCTCAAAGCCCCGGAAGTGGATGAGAGTTGTGATCCATGCAGTTGAGAATAGGTGGTTTGACGATTATGGCGAGTTTTACACTTACGTAATCAAGAATGCTGACATAATTGAGATTGTAGATGAGGAAGATCTCGTTCACGATATTATGAAATCCGTCAAGGCTTGGATTGAGGATGGCAATTCTATTGATCAGTTGAGAGAGCTGATTGCGATAGTTTACGGGATTCCTGAGAAGTTCATTGATGAAATTCTCGAGAAGGTCAAGGTTGAGCTTGGGTTGGTTGAGGTTCAAGGTATGTTGCTCGATCCAGATTATTAAAGATTATATAAATAAAAGAGGTGAGATAATGAAGAAGAGGACGAGTGTTTACATTGATCCGGAGCTTCTCGCTAAAGCAAAAAAGAATAAGCTCAATCTTTCTCAATTACTCGAAAAAGCTATCAAAGAAGCGTTAAAAGAGGTAGATTTAGGGGATAATAGGGATTTAGGGTCCCGTCCCGAAGGGGTTCGTGGGTTCAAATCCCACCCCCCGCATCCTTTTGCGAAATGTATATTTAACATTTAACTTTAAACGGTTTTTGTCATGAACGTAAAGATCGAAAGGATAATCGTTGCGGCTGTTGTCTATTCAACGGAAGACAAGGAAAAGGTAGGGAAAGCCATGGCAACACTGTTCCCCTTCGAATTCGAGATAATGGTCAGCGAGGCCACCGGGCATTACGGCAATCCACTACTCTACTTAGAAGTCGAGATAAATAAGAAGAGGCAGATAAAGGAGTTTTGGAACAACCTGATGGATCTTTTGGGAGATCAGAAAAAGATCTTGCTAAACATGCTTGAGGAAAAGATCGACGATCAGGGTGTTTTGCATATCAGGATAGACAAGCAGAAGGCATACCTGGGTGAGGTTGAGCTTACCGAAGGTGGGGATGCGATAGTTGTGAAGACGAAGATAGTCACGTATCCAGCGAAGAGAGAGAAGATAATTGAAGCCGCCAGGCAACTGATTGAGAAGGGATACAGATGAAGATCGTTAACGTCGATTTCTTGAGGTTTATTCCAGATGAAAGGGCATATGAACTTGGATACGAGAAGTTTGTGGTTTTCTCTGAGGAGCCATCCAATTTGCCCGATTCCGTTCTTAAAGGATATATCGTCAAAGCTGAAAGTGGAAAAGATCTTATTTCAAAGCTTAGGAAGGCTGAGGACGATTGGTTTGTTGGGGTTGTCGGAAATCTCAAGGTTTTGAAGTCGGCTGTGATGAGAAGAAGAGTCGACGTAATCCTAGATTTCCCGGAGAGGGAGTTGGATTATGTAACGATCAAGATGGCAAAGGAAAAGGACGTTGCGATTGAAATCTCCCTCTCAAAGTTTTTAAATACTGAAGGCTTGAGAAGGCTTAGGCTGATTGAAGAAATGATAGATTTGATTAGAGTTATAAAGAAATTCGATACTCCCTTCGTACTAACCTCCGGAGCCTCGAAGTTCTACGAAATAAGGCCGAAAAGACAGATATTGGATTTTTTCAAGTTCTTTGGAGTTGATGTTAACAGAGCGGAGTTCTGGCTTGAGAGGTTGATCAGACGATACAACGATCCGAACTACATAATGGATGGGCTTGAGATTGAGAGTTAGCATAGCGAAATTTTCATAGAAGAAAAAGATTAATGTAATGTTCTTTTCATCACACGATCTTATGGAAATAACCCTCAAGCCGGTAGGTTATGTAATCGACGATAACGTCATCGAAATTCTCCCCGAATTTGAGCAGGCGTTGAAGGATTTGCAAAAGCATAGACTTCTATGGATCCTCTACCACTTTCATCGGGCCGATGAGAAGTTACTTGTACATCCACACGGTGATAAGACCAAAATTGCTGGAGCTTTTGCAACGAGATCGCCGAGAAGACCGAACAGAATTGGTATGACAGCCGTAAGGCTGGTCAAGGTTGAAGGTAGGAGGATAACCGTTCAGGGGTTGGATGCCCTTAAAGGTTCCCCGGTCTTGGATATAAAGCCCTATGCGGAGGTGTTCGATCTGCCGTTCGGTAGTGTTTTGTGTATGGATGACATCCGAAAGAGGATACTTCACGACAAGCTCATAGAGGATTACATAGATCTGGAAGTACAGCTTCAACCCAATGGCTTCGATTGTACGCTTAGAAAGGTTGCGAGGATAAAAGGTTCTGCTAAGATCGATTTCCATTCGAAGGAATTGCCAGAAGTAGAGGAAATTCCATTCAATGATGACGGTTGGGTGTTTCTGCCGAGGGGATTTTACAAAGCCTATCTGAACGAAATCATCAACCTTCCAACGAATCTGATGGCTTTTGGCAGACCTCGCTCAACTCTCATCAGGGCTGGGGCAAACATTCTAACTGCCGTTTGGGATGCTGGTTACAGGGGAAGGAGTGAGGTTGGATTGGTGGTTTACAATGAGAACGGAATATGGTTGAAGAAGAATGCAAGGATAATGCAGCTGGTTTTCATAAAGCTGAGCGGCGAAGCTAAACCGTACGAAGGTAGCTATCAATTCGAAAACATTTGATTTGTCAGTTCAGATTGGCCTTTTGGGGATTACTATCACCAGTTAAAGTTTGAGTGACCTGGCTGATAATGACATGATAGGATTGACTTATGCTGGAAATTCCCTACCCATTACCACCATTAACCTGTCTATCCATGAATCACAAGCGCAACTCTGCTCAGCTTTGGATGTAGTATCGTCACTTAATTTGGCAATAGCTGTTTCATTTGGTTTGGATGAGATGTACGCCCAAAAGGTAATACGACAGATCCTGCCAATTGCTATCACAATCCTAGCTGTTAGATACTTCCTAATATCGTTAATGTAAAGCTTTTATTCAAATCATGCCAATTTTGCATGCATGGTTAGGGTTGTAGCGACCGGAACTTTCGATATAATCCATCCAGGTCACATCAGATTTCTCGAGGAAGCTAAAAAACTTGGAGATGAACTCATAGTAATCGTAGCAAGAGAGAAAAACGTCAAACATAAACCCAAACCGATAATACCAGAGGAACAGAGGAGAAGAGTTGTTGAAGCTTTGAAACCGGTGGATAAAGCTATACTGGGTGATGAGCATGATATATTCAAGCCCATCATGGAGCTAAAGCCTGACATAATCGTCTTAGGCTACGATCAACACTTCGACGAAAAGAAGCTTGAGGAAGAACTCAGAAAGAGAGGACTAAACACCAAAGTCGTTAGGATCAAAGTTAAGGAGGAGTGTGAGTACTGCTCCTCTACAAAGATAATAAAGAGGATAGTCGAAGTCGTGAAGAGCAGACTTAAGGAGTATGAAGAATTCTTTAGAAAGCGGGGAATTGAGTTATGATTTCCGCCCAAACAGGAAGAAGTGACATTTGTAAACCTTGATGCTTTCCACCTCAAAGCACCTTTCAAGCAGTTCTTTAACGTAACCTTCATCCAACCTATCGTGCTTCGGTGGACCGAACTCGCAGTCCATATTCCAGTCGATTACGGCAACACTCCTCGCATATCTGCAGCACCATTCGATGTACTCCTCCCTACAATCGATCTCATGCAGTGAGTCCGCAAACAGAACGAAATCGATTTCAAAATCGATTTGAGGTGGTTTTTCGGAAATTATTATTCCAACATTCTTCAAACCTTTGGATGCCAAAATCTTCGCCATCTCCAAGCTTACCTCAACCGCGTAAACTTTCTTAAAAAGCTTTGCCAGATGAACGGTGAAGTAACCTGTTCCAGCACCGATATCGAAAGCAACGTCCCTTTTTGGCAGGGTTTCAAGCTTTCTTATGAGGGGATCAACTGGCAGAATTTGCTTTCTCCAATCGGATTCGAGTATATGCCAATGTCTGTGATCGAATCTATGTGGCATGCAGAATTTAGGTCGTCAAATTTAAATTTTTAACGAGAAAATAATGGTATGAAGCAGTCTCTAAAAATCTGCAAGATATTCGGAATCGATGTTAACGTTCACTTCAGCCTCATTTTCATCTTGCTATTCTTAACTTACGTGTTCTACATAAACCCACCGCCGTTCGGCTTTGCAAACTTAAAGGGCCTTGAAAGATTGTTACTATCGATAGCGGCATCCATTCTGATCTTCGTATGCATACTGATCCACGAGTTAAGTCATTCTCTTGTTGCGATCAAGTACGGATCAAGGGTTAAGGGGATAGTTCTGTTCATATTCGGAGGAGTTGCCCTAATCGAAAACATACCCAGAGAACCTAAGAGGGAATTTTTAATGGCCTTAGCAGGCCCAGCAGCAAGCATAGCTATGGCTATAATGTTTCTTTCGCTAACTCCAATTCACAGACAATTCTTCTTTTTATTGGGATACTTCAACCTGATTTTGGGACTGTTCAACCTCATTCCCGCATTCCCGATGGATGGTGGACGAATCTTAAGAAGCATCCTTGCAAGAAGCATGGGTTTCGTGAAGGCTACGAAAGTTTCGGCTGAGATCGGAAAGATCTTAGCTATCGTAATGGCTATTACTGGTATATTTGTTAGTCTTTGGTTAGTCCTCATAGCCCTGTTTATCTACATCGGTGCAAGCGAGGAGGAGAAGCTCGTAACGTTTGAGGGGTTGCTCGGTAGGTTTAGGGTTAAGGACATAATGACTCCAGATCCGATCTACGTAACTCCAGAAACCAAAGTAAGGGAGGTAATCGATCTGATGCTCAAATACAAGCACTTGGGGTATCCGGTTGTTAGAGATGGAGAACTGATCGGAATCGTCACGCTTAAGGATGTTATGAACGCTGATGAAGAGGATGTGGTTGAGAACGTCATGAGTAGAAGGGTTGTGACAATCTCACCCGATGAAAACGCGTTTGAAGCTCTCAAGCTTATGAGCGAAAACGGAATCGGCAGAATTCCAGTTGTTGAAAACGGAAAGCTGGTAGGGATAGTTTCGAGAAGTGATATAATTAGAGTTTTGGAGATACTTGAGGCAATAGAATCTAGGACTTCAACCGAAGCAAGAGCTCATACAACCGCTTAAGCTTATCTTTACTTCTTTTAAGCTTCCTGTTTGCGAATTCGACCATAACTTCAAGTCCCTCCTTCCCGATTATCATCTTACCCTCAATGGCAACTGGAGCTTCAAGCCTTTCAGGGGAGTTTATCTCCACCACATTGTGCTTTAGCGATATCAGGCCACTTCTCCTCAATCCGGCATTGTTTGCAATGGCCATGAGCTTTTCAGCCGATTTAAGATCTCTACAGGCAACATGGATGATCGGAGGAAACATTATAAGCCAGGTTGTCCGCCTTCCCCTCTTTATAGCCTCGTAAACCTCATCGAAGCTAACACAGCGATGCCATTTTCCTAAAAATACGGCTTCAACTTTATCTCCAAATTCCGGCATATCCATAACCGCGATTCTACCAGAGCAGCTTGAAAGTGTCACAAAGTCTTCGAAGGAGTTGATCAAATCGAGCAGAGGAATTATATCCTCATCAACCTCATTTCTCTCCTTTGCCTCCAAGTAACCTTCGAGTTTTCTCCGCTTAAATTCTATCCACACTTTTAGACTAACCGAAATCTTTTTATTTCGATTTTTGTTAACGATTAATCAATAAAATTTAACATTGAATTTAAGATCGGTGTTAAATAGTGTGATCGATATAGCTATGATTAGCAAGGTGGTTTGATGCTTGAGGTTGAGAAGGTCTACTACATTGCAAAGCATGAGATATCCGACAGACAGTGCAGAGAGGGTATGGTCGTTGAACCGAAGGTAATCGCGGCGATGATAAGATCCGCAAAAAGACCGCTCCTCATAGTTGGTGGCAAGCTCTTGGAGAATGAAAAACTCGTTGAATATGCTGTCAAATTTTACAAAAAGGGTATTCCGATCGTAGCTACTGGAGCTTCGAGTAAACCACTCATCGAAAGGGGTGTTAAACCCCTATCGGCTTCAAGGAGTCTCCACTACATAACCCAGTACCTTTTGGACGAATCTTGGAAGGGTTTCGATGGGAAGGGAAGCTACGATCTGATACTCTTCATGGGATTTACGCCAGCCTATCTTTCGAGGATGCTCTCAGCTCTGAAGCACTTCTCTGACCTTATTACGGTAAGTATAGACGAATTCTATCAGCCAAACGCCAAGTTCAGCCTTACAGATTTTGCACTAATAATCAGAGAAGAGTTATGCATCGGATGCGGAAACTGCGTTATAGTCTGTCCCTACAATGCGATCGAGTGTCAGTCGATGGTTAAGAATGGCAGAAGGTTGGTTGTAGATGTGAGATTCTGCAAAGATTGCGAATACGTCTTCTGCGCTGAATCGTGTCCATACGATGCCTTAGAATTTAGGAAGGGAGGTGAGATCTACTACAAAGCCCTTGATGAGATACTAGAGAATCTTTAAGATTTCATCCAAGAGGTTTTCCGCCCAGGCTTTGTTCCTGTCTACCGTCGGTTTTGTCTCAATGGTCTTGATCGGTTTTAGTAGAGATGCTACCTCCTCGCTGGAGATGAGCCAGGGAGGTTTTAGTAGTAACTCTACAGCCTTTCTGTATCTCTCCCCGCTATATATCGCAACCTTTGATGGTGCCACAAGCAGAACCACATCTACGTTCGCTGAACTTTCCGTCGGGGCTGAGGCGTTGTTGAAGGATTCGATGATCGTCAATTCATGTCTTGAGGAGACGTATCTAACACAGTCATCCGCGAATTTACCAATGTTAAATAGGACATCGTTCAAATTTTTAATCTCTCTGGGCTTAGGGTTCAAAGAATTCAACAATTCGATTGCCACATCTCTCAAAACCTTTGTAAGCCTTTCCAAATTCGCCGGAGCGTAATAATGCTTGGTTTCATTGGGTGTCGTGATCCTCAAGGCCACTATCTGCTCGTTTAGGTTTAAGGCTGTAAAGAATGTGCTCTGCCAATCCACCCTCTCTGGATCTGGGGGCATGTGCATCAAAACTACAGGACTCTCAAGCTCTATCGGATCTTCACTCTTTGCACAGTTATGAAGCCTATATATATCCTCCCCAACAAGCTTTCCAAACTCCATACTCCTCTTAACGCTTTGGTAATGATACCAGCCACTAAACGCTGTAACTGGCTTCACAATCCCAACATCAATCCCCCTCTGAATGGCTTCGCAAATCAACGATAAAGCCACGCTCGTTTTACCCGAATCGAAGGGGAGAAGCCCGATTATTAAAACCTTCATCAGAACCCTAACTTCGGCAACTTAAATGGCAACCTGCCTTTCTCAAGCTTTCTCATCTTCTTCATGACGTTCTTCATCGTCTTGTAATACTTCAGCAACTCTTTAACATCCTGCGGTGTTGTTCCACTCCCTATTGCGATCCTCCTGATTCGTGAGGAATCAATTATCTTCGGGTTAAGAAGCTCCTCTTCCGTCATCGAATCCATGATGACCTTGAACTTCTTCATCTTCTCCTGTGTCATCTCCATGATATTTTCATCGACCTTCAAGCTTAAGCCGAATGGAAGTAGTTCGAAGATCTTGCTTATCGGTCCCATCTTCTGCATAGCTTCAATTTGCTTGTATATATCCTTCAAAGTGAAGGTTCCCTTCAAGAACTTCTCTGGATCAAGTTCCTCTTCCTTCGTAACCCTTTCGATCTTCTC
>CAZBFC010000222.1:0-6179 GCA_964491095.1 uncultured archaeon
CGGGGGGAAGATGGAGAATGGGGAGATAATCATAGAGGGAAACGCGGGATTCTGGGTTGGAGACGATATGAAGGGCGGTGTGATAAGGATCAGAGGGAGCGTGAGATCGGTTAGCTACGAAAGATGGGGTGGAAAAATTTATGTTTGGAGAAACGGTTGGATCGAAATTGAGAGGGTTGAGCTATGAGGGAGATCAAGCTCTACACTTTTGAGGATGCTGAAAAGGATATGGATGAAGGTCTGAGCGATTCTGAGGTCGCTTTGAAGAAGTGGGAATCCATACTAAAGGCTTTGAAGGCAATCGAGGAGGTAAGCATTCAGATAACTTCGTTCTGCGTTAAGCATCAGCAATTTGGATGTAAAGGTTGTCCGATCACGAATTACGATTATCCTTGCGGACATCCCTATGCAACCTTCACACTCTACTATCAGGAACTCAGAAAGGTTATAATGCTGGCGGAGAGACTTTATGCGATTTTAACTGCTATAGATAGGGACGACAAGGAAAGCAGAAAGAAATTCGTCTGATTTTTGATTAATTCTTTATATTTTTGTCAGTTAGCATGACACTCAATGATTGACCTTTTGATTGGCTGAACGTACTTCCAACATCTCTCTCAGTATCTCCTCGATTTTCCTTCCCTTTCCTATACCTCTGCAGTTCCTGTCGAGATAAACGTACACGTTACCAAACTTTGCCAACTCATCTCCAACCTTTCTAATGTAGAACGGATAATTTCTGCAAGCTTTAGGTCTCTCCTCGTAGATCAGACATTCGCCGTCGTTGTAAAATATGCATTTGCCATCGATCCTTTTTAGGTAAACTCCGATCTTACTCCTCCAGAAGATGTCTCCATACTTCTTGAGTCTCTCCTCATCGTATATCGTTACGGGAACATCGTAATTGCAGCAACACCATCCGCATCGAATACACTTCCATCTCTCCGCTATCCTCCAAGGAATCAAATCTTTGGGGTTTATCATCCAATAAATAGGTATTTCTGGACTTAACGCTAACGTTTTATACATCGAAAGGTTATCTCAACTGGTAATGGAATACGTTCACCATCCCCTCATCAGGGAGAACACCGTGGAGAGGAGGAGCTATCAGATTGCAATTGCCGCAACGGCTTTGATGTACAATACACTCGTAATTTTGCCAACAGGTTTGGGGAAAACGGTAGTGGCTCTGCTCGTAATAGCCTCTAGACTGCACAACAAGGACGGTAAAGTCCTCATGCTCGCTCCAACTAAGCCTTTGGTTGAACAGCATGCCGAATTCTTCAGAAGAACACTCAAGATTCCTCCAAATCGGATCGTAGCTTTGAGTGGTGAGATCCCACCTGAAAGAAGGTTATCTCTTTGGAGGCAGGCAAAGGTCGTGGTTTCAACTCCTCAAGTTATAGAGAACGATCTGATCACTGGAAAGATCACGCTTGAGGATGTTATCCACGTAACCTTTGATGAGGCCCATAGGGCGGTGGGAAACTATTCGTACGTCTTCATAGCCAAGACATACTTCAAGCAGGCTAAAGATCCGCTCGTTTTAGCTTTGACAGCCTCCCCTGGCAGTGACATTGAAAGAATAAAGGAGGTTGTTGAAAATCTGCAAATCGAGGAGATCGAAATTAGGACGGAGTTCGATCCCGATGTTAGGCCTTACATCCACGAGAAGAAGATCGAGTGGATCAAGGTCGATATGCCCAAGGAGCTTGAAGAAGTAAGAGAGGCTTTCAAGAAGTGCTTGGAATCGAGGTTTAAGAGGCTCGAAGGATTAGGGATTGCGGCAAATCCGAACATGACCAAAAAGGAGCTTTTGGCTTTGCAAGAGGCATTGCAGAGCGAAGCTGCAGAGACGAAAGATCCAAACCTGTTTGAAGCTCTTTCGGTTCTGGCCGAGATTCTAAAAATTCAGCATGGAGTTGAGTTGATCGAAACACAAGGCTTGGATGCTCTGAAACATTACCTCAAGAGGCTCGTGATTGAGGCAAAATCCAAAGGAGGTAGCAAAGCCGCTAAAAGCATAATAATCGATCCGACGTTTAAGAAAGCAGTCATCAAGGCTTTGAAGTGCGAAGTAGACCATCCGAAGCTTGAGAAGCTGAAAGAAGTCGTTTTGGATCAGCTTAAGAGAAAGCCGGATTCGAGGATAATAGTCTTCACCAACTTCAGAGATACCGCAGATGTTTTGGCAAAAGAACTGCAGAAGATCGGAGTTAAAGCTGTAAGATTCGTTGGACAGGCGAACAGGGCGGATGATAGGGGTATGAAACAGAGGGAGCAGATCGAAATCCTCGAGCAGTTTAGGGCTGGAATGATAAACGTCCTTGTTGCAACATCCGTTGGCGAGGAGGGTTTGGACATCCCAGAGACGGATTTGGTTGTATTTTACGAGGCCGTTCCTTCGGAAATTAGGGCCATTCAGAGGAAGGGTAGAACTGGAAGGGCTAGGGAGGGAAGGATAGTCGTTCTGGTTACAAAGGGTACTAAGGATGAAGCTTACTATTGGATAAGCCTTAGAAAGGAGAGACTGATGTTCGAAAGGCTATACGAGCTTAAGGATCAGCTTAGAAAGATGCTAAAGCGTCAAGAAAGCCTGACTACATTTACCAAGCCGGAAGGTCAGAAGAGCTTGACAGAATTTGCAAAGCCTATCGTGATATACGTCGATTCGAGGGAGATGAAGTCTGAAGTGGTTAAGAAGCTCTATGAGATGGGAATAGCCGTTAGGGTTCAGAACTTGGATGTTGGAGATTACGTTCTAAGTGATAGGGTTGCTGTTGAGAGAAAGACCGTCGACGATTTCATAGACAGCATAATCGATAGAAACATATTCGATCAACTCCTCAGACTAAAGAAAGCTTATCTTAAGCCTATTCTGATAATCGAGGGTAACGGGCTTTACAAGAGGCTGAATCCGAACGCCATAAGGGGGGCATTGGCCACGATAGCCGTGGACTTTGGAATTCCGATAATACAGACTGCAAATGCTGAGGAAACGGCGGAGATACTAGCCATAATCGCAAGGAGGGAACAGGAAGGAAAGGAGAGAGCAGTCAGTCCTCATGTAGGTAAAACGAAGATGACACTGAAGGAGCAGCAGGAGTATGTGGTTTCCGCGATATCTGATATAGGCCCCGTTCTGGCGAGAAATCTGCTTGAGCATTTCCAAACCATTGAAAGGATAGCCACAGCGAGCGAGGAAGAACTTATGAAGGTTCCTAAGATAGGTAAAAAGATCGCGAGGAAGATTCGAATGCTCATGACGACTCCATACAGCGAAGCTGACAAGGTGGAGATAGATTAGGCGATCTCCCTCATCGTAAGTAGATCTAAGTGCGATTGAGGCTTTGCAATTCTCTTGACGGGATCTACGAACAGTTTTTAACGCAAAATAAAATTTCCTTAACTTAGTTTTTCATAGCTTAGGATCTCACGATCCTTAAAGATCTTGAACAGATTGAGAACTCGATCGAATAATGCTCTACCTTGCTCTTCGGGTTAGTATATCGCATCCTTGATCTGACTCAATCTCATCCGATAAAACGTGTCTATTTCAGATCTTCTCCGATCTTCTTGGCCTGAATAGCTCCAACTAAGTAGATGGGCTTTCCGCCGAAATATCTCCTCCCGTTCTCGTCAAATCCGTGCTTCATTAGAAACGATTCCGCCTTAGGTCTATCGAAATTGTCTACCAGTAGGAAGCATAGCTTCGGCATACACTACAAACAGGCTATCTGAAGTTACGCAGAATGGCAAGCATGAAGTTCTTTCGTAAGCCAGACAAACAGATATAAAGTCCTCATAGCCTGAGATGAACCCTCCTCTAAGATTTATGTAAAAAACTATAAAATCAGTGGGTAATTTAAAATCAAATACTGAAGGAGTTCGGTTTTTTCCAGAATTTATCGGATCGTAAACGAATACCGGGACGCGTATCGAGAATTCCCAGTATCTTTTTGATCTCCTTCTCTCTTGAAGTAATTTGAGTTCGACGGATTCAACTCCTATTGTCGAATCGGCTCGATCTTCGTTGTTAAATCTAAGGGCTTGGCGTAGTAGGGTGATGATGTTACTATTATGTCCGCAAACTTGGCGAACTCCTTGATGTTGTTCTCGTTTATGTTTCCAGCCACGGCGATCTCCAACTTCGGATTTATCGACTTTAGCCTTGGAACTATTTCTCCGAGCTCCTCTAGTGTGTAGTGATCGAGCAAAAGGACATCAGCGATTTTAGCAAACTTCAAAGCTTCTTCAACATCTCTAGGCTCTATCTCGATCTTTCTAAGCGATCTGAGATCCTTCAGATCACTGACGAACCTTAAGTGGTTCGGTGTAATCAGTATCGAATCGCTCAAGGAGTTTCTGTGGATGTGTCCCCCTCCAGCGATTACCGCTTTAAGCTCGAACTTTCTGAATCCGGGATGTGTCTTTCTGGTGGTGGCGATGATAACGTTGGGATTCACAGATCTGGCCAATTGAACGAGCTTGCTTGTAGCTGTTGCAATCGCACACGTTATGGATAGGAACGTCTGTGAAATCCTCCATAGCTTAAACAGTATCCTTGCATCTCCCTCGGCTTCGAAGATAACATCTCCAGCGCTGAAAGATCTCCCACTCCCTACAAAGCTCAAAACATCTGCACCCTTCCTTCTGTAGAACTCTGCCAAATCCTCGGTGCACGCTGAGATTCCGTCCACACGTGTGATTATTCTAAGCTTGGCTCTTCCATCGATTCCCAAAAGCTCTGTAGTTTCATCCTCATATGGGCAATCTTCGTGTAAATAAAGCTCAAACAGATCGATCATACTTGTTCACCTCACGATCCTAACGTTTACGGCTTTAAACGAGGCAAAAACGTTCTTTCCAACATCTACAGTATCAATTGAGCTCGGGGTTGTAACAACCTTAAATCTCAAATCACCACTTCTCAACGTTAACCAAACCAGATTTGTCCCCCTTCTGATGTCCTCAACCGAGCAGAGGAAAGTGTTTTTAGTTTGGCGCATTTCATTGGAAATAGTTACGTTTTCGGGTCGAATCGAAACCCTGACCCTTTCTCCTACTTCGGCGTGATCGGTTGAGTAAAGTATATGTTCTCCAACTCTTATCAGCGTGAGTCCGTTCTCTTTACCAATAACGACACCCTCCAGAATGTTCGTTCCGACGAAATCCGCTACGAAGTCGTTTGAAGGTTTGCTAAAGACATTCTCCGGCCTTCCAGTCTGCATTATCTTTCCGTTCTTCATGACAACAACCCTATTCGCCAAGCTGAAGACGTCGTCGAAATCGTGTGTTACGTGTAGAACCGTCGTATCGTATTCTTTAACGGCTCTCCTTACGAGCTTTCTCAAGCTCTCTCTCATCTTCACATCCAAAGCGCTGAAGGGTTCATCCATGAGCAGTAGCTTAGGCTTGACGACCAAAGCCCTTGCGATGGCAACCCTCTGCTGTTCTCCACCGCTCAGTGTCGTAGGCTTTCTGTGCAAAAGGTGTGATATGCCCAATATCTCTGCAATCCTTTTTACCTCCTCCTTAATTACACTGGCGTTGCTCTCCTTCTTCCTCAATCCGTAGGCTATGTTTTCGAAGACGTTCATGTGGGGAAATAAAGCATAGTCCTGATAGACTATGCTGACACAACGCTTCTCCGGCGGAAGTCCTGTTATATCCCTACCTTCAAGCAATATCCTACCTTTCAGCGGTTTGTAAAATCCGGCTATCGTTTCCAGCAGAATTGATTTGCCGCTACCGGTTGGGCCTATTATGGTAACGTAATCCCTCCTGTTAACCTTTAGGCTTACATCATTCAGCTTGAATTCTCCCAGATCGACACTTAAGTTTTCGATCTCGAGGATCATAGCCTGCCACCCTCCACCTTCTCAAACACGAGGATAGCTAGGAAAGAGATGACGATCAGAACTATACCGCTTGTAATTGCCATCCCCATGTTTCCGTACGAGATGTTCAGGTAGAGGGTGATCGGTAACGTTTCGGTGTTCATGTAGGAACCTCCGGCGAGTATGAGAACCGCTCCAAAAGCACCCATACACCTTGCGAACGTTATTATCGTCGATGCAAAGATACCTCCCCTTGCCAACGGTATCGTTACGTTTTTGAAGGTTTCAAACTCGCTATAACCCAAACTCCTCGATACCAACTCGAACCTGGGAATTATT
>CAZBFC010000223.1:0-6711 GCA_964491095.1 uncultured archaeon
AGCTGTTAAACTGTACCCGCAGAATATAAACGTTGCAGCAACCATTAGCTTAGCTGGTATAGGATTTGAGAGAACGAAGGTCAAGATTATAGCAGATCCAAACGTGAAAGAGAACATTCATGAGATTCGAGTTATAGGTGATTTCGGGGAAATAATAACGATTGCTAAGAATGTGAAGCTGAACGAAAGAACAAGCTACTTGGCTGCCCTATCGGCGATAAGGATGCTCAAGAATTTGGATGATGTGGTGGTGATCGGAACTTGAACGCGATTTTAAGGGAGAAATTACTGAGATTTCTTGAAGAAGATCTGTTCCTTGGCGATGCACTAAAAATTCCAGACAAAACTATCGAAGCTGAGATAGTCTCAAAGGATGAAGGAATAGTGGCTGGAATCAAAGTTCTGAAAATCCTTTTTGATATCGTAAACGTTGAAGTTGTTGAAAATATTGAAGATGGCTCAAAGATAAAGCCGGGAGATGTCGTGATGGTGCTTAGAGGAAATGCTAAAGATATCCTTGCGGTCGAAAGAACGGCCCTGAATATTTTAATGAGGATGAGTGGAATAGCCACAGCCGTTGCAAAGATGATAGAAAAAGCAAGGAAAGTTAATCCTCATGTAATTATTGCAGGAACAAGGAAGACTACTCCAGGATTTAGATTATTTGAGAAAATGGCCATAGAAATTGGAGGTGGAGATCCACATAGATATTCATTGGGAGATTGCGTTTTGGTAAAGCACAACCACATCACATTGTCAGGCTTGGAAAAAGCTGTTGAAATTGCAAAAAAGTCGAGTTTTACGAAGAAGGTTGAAGTTGAAGTTAAAACCGTTGAGGAGGCGATTAAAGTGGCTGAAATGGGCGTAGATGTAATAATGTTTGACAACATGAGCCCCGAAGAAATAGGGAGAGCTGTAAAAGAGCTTGAAGTGAGAGGATTGAGGAATAAGGTATTGTTGGAGGCTTCTGGGGGCATAAATTTAGATAACGTGGAAGATTATGCAAGAACGGGAGTAGATGTAATCTCCTCCGGATTTGTAACTCATTCCTCGAGATGGTTAGATTTTAATCTTAGAATTCGTTATATACTTCGCAAGTAAGACTAATGACTCTGATGTTTGAAAATATACTTGCCAAAGCTGTTGCTATCGTATGTTTAAATACACTCCTTATCATTACTCAAATAGTGCCAGCGCTGATGATTGCTGGGACATCAAGTCATGTTGGAAAGAGTGTAATCGTTGCAGCTTTGTGCAGGATACTCAGTAAGATGGGATACAGTGTAGCACCGTTTAAGGCTCAAAACATGAGCTTAAATTCGTTCGTAACAAAAGATGGTAAAGAGATTGCGATCGCTCAGGCTTTTCAGGCTAGAGCTTGCGGAGTTGAGCCCAACGAGCTCATGAACCCGATTTTGCTTAAGCCGAAGGGAAACAAGATTTCGCAACTTGTCGTGCTTGGTGAAGCTGTGAAAGATATCTCGGCCTTGGAATATTACAGGGAAGTTAGGTGGTTGCAGAGGATCGTTGAAGAGGCATACAGGAAGCTTGAGGAGGAGTTCGACGTAATAGTGATTGAGGGAGCGGGAGGTATTGCGGAGATAAACCTTTACGACAAAGACATAGCAAACATAGGAATTGCGAGAATTGCTAAGCCCTCCATCTTTATCGTTGGAGATATAGACAGGGGAGGTGTTTTCGCTTCACTTTACGGTTCATATAAGCTTTTGCCAGATGATGTAGCGAATCTCATTAGAGGTTTCATAATAAACAAATTTAGAGGCGACGTAAAGCTTCTGAAGAGTGGAATTGAAACGTTGGAAGGTATTACCGGAGTTAGGGTTTTTGGTGTAATTCCTTTCGTGGATTTAACCTTTACACCGGAGGATTCCTTAAGTCTGGATGACTGGAATTGCGAGGAGGCCAGAATAGGCATAGTTAGATTTCCGAGGATTTCGAATTGGACAGATTTCGAATACCTAAAGCCGGCCGGTATAAAATTCGTCTGGAAGAGAGATGATCTATCTGACTTTGATATAATAATCCTGCCAGGAACTAAGAATACGATTGCAGATTTAAAGGAGCTTAAATCAGCCGGGATGGATGAAAAGATTAGAGCTGTTGCCGGGAAGATCCCCGTGATAGGCATATGCGGCGGTTATCAGATTCTGGGTAAGGAGTTAATCGATAGGGGTATCGAGCATGGTAACATCAAAGTGAAGGGCTTAGGTTTGCTCGATGCTGTAACGATTTTCGATGAGTTCAGGAAGAGAACGGTTCAGGTTGTGAAGAAGGTAACTGGAGATGCGGTTATAATCGATAGGATAAGGGGTCAAAAGGTTTGGGGCTATGAAATCCATAAAGGAAAGACTTTTGCCAGCAAACCTGTGTTTGAAGATGATGGCTGTGCGAGTGATGATGGTATGATCTGGGGAACTTATCTGCACGGATTATTCAGCAACGAAAACGTTTTAAGAGCCGTTGGGGATTACCTTGGTGTTAAGCTTGTTAAAACTAACTGGTTTGATAAGTTTGCCGAGATAGTTGAGAGGCACGTGGATATAGAATCTATGATAAACCTTTGCATAACCTCAACATAACATGAAGATCTGCCTGTTTCAGATGCTTGATAGGGGTACCGTAAAGGACAATGTTAAAAGGGCTTGTGAGGTAATAGAAAACGTTAAAGCAGACTTCATATGCCTTCCAGAGTTCTTCGCCATTCCCGGCGGATTTCTAAGGTATTCAGCGCTCGAATTGTATCAGATCAGCTCATACGCACTTAAGAAAGTTATCGAAGCATCTCTTAACTTCGATGGGTACGTTGTAGCCGGAACGGTCGTTGAAAATGGATATTATAATACGTGCTACGTTTTAAAGGATGGGAAGGTCGTGGCTAAGTACAGAAAGATTAATCCAACAAAGGAAGAGATGAGAGCGGGAATAAGGCCGGGTAGCGATGTCACCGTTATAGATACGGAATTCGGTAAGATTAGCTTTTTGATATGCGCCGATTGCCTCAATTGGGATACCGTTAGAAGGGTTGCGAGCAGGAGTGACGTTATATTTTTACCAATATCGCTTAGCAATCCGAATCATCCGCCAGTCGAAGGTCATCCGATTTCAAAGAAGATAGCAGATGAATTTGATGTAATTGTTGCAAAAGTTTCGAGGGTAGGTGTTTGGAACGGCAAAAAGTTCGGAACGAAGAGTGTAGTTTTATCTAAGAAAGGAATAATAGCAGAAGCTAAGAAGATCGACGAGGAACTAATATTCGCGAATATTCGTTAACTTAGACCTGATCAGCTTCGACTAAGGAAGGTTTGTGTGTCCAAGAAAACGACATTCATCCGATTCACGTGAAGGATCTGGTTAATGCACTGGTTTTAGTTATGGATGAAGCAAGGACGGGTGAGATTTACATAGCTGCGAGTGAGAAGCCAATAAAGCTTAGAGATTTTTCTAAATTTGGTTGCAAGCTATGCTGGTGTAAGATTACGCTACGGATTACCACCAAAGCTAGCTTATCTTATACTAAAGCTGAGAGGTGGAGTAGGTGGGAGCAGTGCTAAAGAAACTATCTTGCTATTCACCAAGAACTGGTTCTACAGCGTGGAGAAGCTGAAATCTTTGGGATGGAAACAAGAAGTTAAAATCGAAGAAGGAGTTAAAGAAACGGTGGAATGGTTAAAGAAAAATCAATACCAATCATAATGCTGGCAATCCTTAACCTCGTGTTATAGATTTCTGTTTCCACTAAAAAAGCATGTTAACAAACTTGAAAAAGCTGATAGAAAAAAAAAATCGTGAATTTACTTAGGATCTGTTATCTGTTACTTGATCTTTTAATACTCATCTTTTATTTTACAAGAGCTTTAAGAATTTCAATGATTCAATAATTTCACTGTACCATTGTCCACTTACCCATACTTTTAAGCTGAGAGATGTATCTATGTGCTGTTTTGTAACTAATTCCTAATCTATTGGCGATCTCCTTAACTGTTAGCTCTCCGTTCTGGTTTAACAATTCGATTATCTGCTTCTTTCTCTCCGATTTTACGAGTGTCGAAGGATTTATGTCATCGCTGTCGGTTAAAAAGAATAACCTATGTCTTCCCGCCTTAATGGAACAAATCCAACCCTCATCTTCCAGAAGATCGATGTGGAATCTTAGAGTACTTCTGTTCATTTTGGATTAAGATTTACGAGATTGCTGCAGTAATTTTGAGCATCCTAGGAATCTGGAAATTTCTGCCAATAGTCATAACTAAGATTAAATCCGCATCAGAGAATGCAAAGAGGCGGAAGATATTGAAGATTATTATGAAAAATCCGGGAATCAGCTTGAAGGAGCTTGAAGAGCTTACGAAAGTGGGAGATCCCAGAATGAAATCTTTATCTCATCCGCCGGATCAGTCTCTATTATCCTCTTAAGCTCCTCGTCACTTATATTGGCCGGTTTGATTTTGGCAGCTAGCGAAAGATGCGTTAAAGCTAGGAAAATCAAGAATAGTGCTAATAGCCTAAGACCAATCATGTTACCGTTAGGGAGTATGGTTGTACACCACTAACATCTTCGCCATAAACCTTGAAGTACCATGTTCTGCATCTTCCACGTCTAAGGTTATCTTCCCATCAAGATTTTATCAGTTTGACCCAGGGACTCTTTATTATTACTATGTGACAGATTCTGGAATGCAAGTGATGTTTCACCATCAGATGATTCATCCAAACTTCTTGAGGATTTAGCTCAAGATACTGACCGGTAGAGAAGTTCATATAACGATGGTGACCCTACGAATGATATCGTAATTGGTTGGGTAAAGTATGCTGATCATAACGGTAGAGCGTACAGAAATGGATTCTTTAGTATTGCTGCAACAGAAGCAGGAACTCCTGATTGGCCTCATGACAGTATAGCTCAGCATAAGATTTCGCATAATTTTAATGCTACAGATGGTGGAACTTGGCCGTGAGAGCATCCTGAGTGTATAATGAATTATTGGTATGCATACTGGGGAACCGATAAGTGGTGCAACGAACATTGGAATGTAGTTTATGGAAATATAAATGGGTTGTGGGAGTAATATGAGATTGTATGTACTTCTATTTTTTATTGGCGTTATTTCTGCCACTCTGGGAATAATATTATCAGATTATCAACCTATTTTTGAAGCAAGAAGTGAAATTCTACTCTCAATTTTAATTTGGTCAGCTTTTCTATTCATCTTTCTACTTAGTAAAAGCTTAAAATCAGCAATTTTTGCTCTTTCATTAACTATTATAATATTTATATTAAATATTATTATATTAATCCGATTTTATCAATAATGTTCACACCTACGTTACCGATCCTTTCAATAATTCTCATACTACTATATTTTTTCTTTAAAAGCTATAAAAGTGCAAGAATAGCTCTGAAAGCTGTAGCTTTATCATTCATCGGTATGACCGTAATCTTTACCTCATGGAATTTTTATTATGACTACTATTTTTTCAACAGAACCACTCAGTATCCATATTACGAATGTTGATGAAATTACGCATAAGGTAAATTTAAGAGTGTATTTTAATGATAAGTGTATATTTAACGAAAATTTAACTGTGAAACCGGGAAATCATATAACTATTGAAAATATAGCCGCAAAGAGTGGCAAATATCTCGTAGTAATCACGGTGGATGATAGGAGATCCCTAAAATTTTCGACTGAGGTAGCATTCGGCTATGCTGGCGTTAGCGTGTTCATATGGAATTCGACGAACATTGAAATCAGACAGATGTTGTATTAATGGCACTAGTTAGAGAAAGGCGTAGCAACCTTTGCTTCCGTAAAACTTAGTTTTGTGGAGAATAAATTTTATTATAATTTTTTAACTCTTAAACAAATTCGTTGGAGTTGAGGGAGGTATACGATTTTATAATTTGAGCTTGAAAAACATCAATGCTAGGATTGACACGACGAATGATGAAGCTACAAAAGGACTTACTACATGATGGGACATGTATATTTCGTATAAATTATATCCAAAATATAATATGGTTGAGATTATACCACTCTGATATCTCTTTTTTAAAAGTAGTGCCATTGGAAGAATGCTAATCAAAGCACTCGCTATCAGGTAAATTTTGGCCTTTTCACCGCTTAACTTTTCGCTAAAAAGAAAAACTTCGGGATTTACGATAGCCATAAAAATCTGGCCTATAAAGGCTATTGCAAGTATAATTATGAGTATTGGAGTTAATATTTTATAAATTTTCATAATTCAACACTAATCGTCGACTAAAAAATAAGAATTTTTAGGACCAAGATGTATACCAGCAGACCTTATTCATGCTGGGATTTTTGTCTAAGGTATCCATAGCGTGGTTCCAAACATTGCTTACGTACACTACAGTGTTGCTAGTATAGTTGCGTGTTTTATCACCATGCTGCCCCCACCACTCCGCATACGTCTTATCATTGTCCCAGATATCATCGAAGTTTATCACACCATCCTGTATCGTAAAGCTCTCTATATCCTCAATTCTGCCGTACCATATCTGTCTCCAGGCATCATAAATTGCATCCCATGTTGGATCTGGATGGTCTTCGTCATAAAAGTACAACGTATATTTAACGTAATTTGTGGTATATTCGGCAGTAACCTTATACAGGCTGTTATTTCCGTTAACGTTGTAGCTGTTTCCGGCGTCATCTGTTCCCTTACCTC
>CAZBFC010000224.1:0-7125 GCA_964491095.1 uncultured archaeon
CTCATAATCTCGACAGATCCCGCCCATAGCCTATCGGATTCATTCCAAAAGGAACTCAAGCCGTATCCCACAAAGGTCATGGAAAATCTATACGCGATGGAGGTAAACGTGGAATACGAGCTTGAGAGACACTGGAATACTATAAAGGATTATTTAACGATATTCTTTAAATCTCAGGGCATAGACGATGTGGTTGCCGAGGAACTTGCGATATTTCCCGGTTTCGATGAACTTGCAAGTCTACTTCACCTTCTGAGCTATTACGAGCAGAAATCATACGATGTGATAATTTTGGACTGTGCACCGACAGGTGAAACTCTACGTCTTTTGAGTGTTCCAGAAGTTGCGAAGTGGTACATGAACAGGTTCTTTGGAATAGAAAAGAAGGTGCTCAAGTTGGTCAGACCTATTGCTGAACCACTCATAAACGTTCCCCTTCCATCTGAGGACGTTTTGAACAAGATTCAAGAGTTGTACATCAAGATGAGCAAGCTCAAGGATATTCTGGAGAGCGAGATAACAAGCATCAGAATAGTTCTAAATCCTGAGAAGATGGTTATAAGGGAATCTGAGAGGGCCTTTACGTATCTAAACCTATTCGGCTATCGAGTGGACTGCATAATCGTAAACAAGATATTCCCAAGAGAGGCCGGAAATTACTTCGCCAAGTGGTTTGAGTTGCAGGAGAAGTATTTGGAAGAGATTAAGGAGAGGTTTCCACTTCCAATCTTCAAGATACCGTTCAAATCAACAGAAGTTGTTGGAGATATGCTGTTCGAGCTTGCAGATGAGATTTACGATGGAGAAGATCCTACAAAGATCTTTCACTCCGAAAAGCCGATAAAGATCGAAAAAGAAGGGGATATGTTCGTTCTTGCAATAAAAGCTCCTTTTGTCTCAAAGAAGGATCTTAAGTTACTTAAGAGAGGTGAGGAGTTGATAGTAATCGCCGGGCAGTGGAAGAGGACGATATTTCTTCCCCAATCTCTAGCTTTGAAGGAACCGGTTGAAGCAAAGTTTAATAAGGGTGAGCTTAGAGTATACTTCAGATGAGGTGTCCGTTTATGCCAAAGGAGATAAAGATTAGGATCCCGATGCCAGATGAGGTCTTGCCTGAGGAGTTTAAGAGCCATATGCTAAATGCATACAAGGAGATTCTCCTTGCGATGAGAAGTCTGATAGACGAAGGTATCAAAAAGCTAGAGGCCAAGGAAAAGAAGGAGATAAAGAAAATAGAGGTAAGCTAATTTTTCTTTTTAATTTTAAAGGTGAAATACTGGAGTTTTTGTTGGTAAATTGGCTTCTCCATTTTTAACCGTCTGCTGCACACCAGAAAATTTTAAGTGTTAAAACTATTGGAGATCTAGTTATGAGGAAGTATGCAATCATCGGTATTATACTCTTAATAGTTTGTATCGTATCGGGTATTTACGCATACGAGCAGTATACCAAAAGGAAGCTTGTGTGCCAATACGTTGAGCAGGCTACGAAGTATATGGAGAACGGAAGCTATGATGAGGCCATAGGTCTTCTCCAGAAGGCGATAGAGATCGATCCGAACTACCCGATCGCATACTATGATCTTGCGCTGGCCTACGGAAATGAGAACCAGTTCCACAGGTATTACAAGCTACCCGGTGAGAACTTCACACAGGCCGGACATCCCGAGATGCAGAAGAAGTATGAGAAAGCTGTTTACTATGCAAAACTGCTCGAAAATAAGTTCCCTGAGTATAAACCGATCGCAGAGCAGATCTTGGGCGATATAAACTTCTTATACTACTGTGGCTATGTGAATAGGGAAAGGTACGTTCTGCCCCACTACCTCTACGCCCTTCACCACCTCGATGTTGTTGAGAAGTACCTGGGCAAGGAGGGGGTATCCGCACTCTACACGAACTTGGCTAGAACGTATCTGGCTATGGCCGAGGTCAAGAAGGCCGAGGAATACTACATAAAGGCTATACAGGTTTATCCAGATCCCGGGCTTGACACAGCTTACGAGCACCTCGCATGGGTTGAGCTCGAACTGGGAAACATAACCGGAGCCTACAAGGTTGCCAATGAATACATCCAGCATGCTCAGAAGTACGGATGGGACAGCGATCTCGGTTTGGCTCCCGCCAGTATATCGGCGTATCTGCTAGGAAAGTACGATGAAGCTGCAAAGTATGCTGAAAGGATCATCGAAAAGTTCCCAGAATCTGACTACGTCGGTGAGGCTTACAGAATTCTTGCGATGATAGATTACAAGAAGGGAGATAAGGATGCCGCAATTGAGATGCTTGAAAACGACGTTGCCCACTGTAACGAGCTTATGAAGAATCCCGACGACTGTACAACTGTTCCGACGTCGATGTATGAGAGGGCCCTCGCATACTACTACCTCTACAGATACACGGACAATACGACATACCTAGACAGGGCGATATCCGATCTGACTTGGATCGTCGATCATCCGAGACAGACCAAGAGAGAAGTCGCTCACAGAAACTACTACATTCTCGCCCATCTATCGCTTGCAAGCATATACTCTCAGATAGGAAACTTTACGATGGCCAAGCACTACCTAACCAAACTTAAGAACGAGCTTGAAACGGATCCGAACCTGCAGGGATGGAGGGACTTCATTGGCCCAAAGGTTGAAGATATGCTCGAAAAGGTCTCGAACGATCAAAAGATCGAAATGCCCGAGATAGTTTGGATACTCTCCCACTAAATTTTTTTACCGAGCATTTCTACAACCTTTTTGGCTAAGCGATCGAATATGAATCCTGAAATGAAGGCTCCAACTATGACGATAAATGCCATCAGGAGAGGTGCGTGAATACCTCTGAACACCCAAAATGCTAGCCAGTTTATGAGTAGGCAGACTACACTACCCAGACCACCGTTTACGAAGTCCGTAAGCAACCCCATCGCTATAAACGATACAAATCCAAAGACCCCAAAGTACGGGGGATTCACAACACCATACCAAGGCCCGTTGAGAAGGAGTATAGAGACAGTTAAAGCTGAAACGACTGTTCCCCAACCCTTCCCATACATCTCCCTTGCAAGTGCGATCCAGAACACGTACAGCACACCCGAAAGCAAGCCTAAGCCCAAGCACGGGACGTCCTCAATTCCCAAAACCCTCGAAACCGAGTGGGTGGGAAAGAAGTATGAGAGGATTATACAGGCTATCGCGAGCGATGACACTCCGATGTACTTGAGGATCTCACCATGGACATCTCCTGCAGACTTCATTCTTCTTCATCACCCTAAGAAATTTCAGGTGCTCTTCAAAGCTCAGAGATCTGTAGTGGTATCCCAACTCGTGAAGGAAACAGCATGGACTCGCAATGAGATCCCAGCCAAGAAATATGCATGAGAGAGCAACAACACAAGGTCTGGAGCTCTTGGGAGGACAGTAAACCTTTATGCCGAACTCCTTCCCAACCTCCCTTGCCACCTCGCACGCCCTCTTCACGTCCTTATTCGTTAAGGGCTGAACGTTTAAATGAAGGTGGAACAACCTGTGAAGAACCACATCCATTCCACATTCTCCCGCAAATCGAACTATCTTACCTATCTCCTCCAAGTTCCACGGGAGTATGGTTATATCGACGAAAGCCTTTATGTTGTCGTTCTTCCTGCAGAACTCCCTTATGTTCTCAAAGATCTTCTCTTTACCTTTCGTCGTGAATATACCGAAGGCTATTGAGTCAAGGTTACTGTTGAGGATCTCCTCCATCCTTCTGTCTATTAGAGTCCCGTTTGTGATCAGACTGGTTTCCACACCGTTTTCGTGGGCAAGATCGATGAACTTGAACAGATCGGGATGAAGCAACGGCTCACCCCAGCCATGAAAAGAGATCTCCTTGAACTTATCGATGGGGATCTTCAAAAAATCATCAAACGACAGGTATCCTACTCTCCTATTGCTTTTAACGCGCATGCATATAGAACAGTTCTGGTTACAGTCGTTCGTAACTTCAAGCTGCAAAATCTTGGGTTTGATCATAAAAAATTAGACAGATTTTATAAATCTAACGATCTTGTATCCAAATACCGACACCAACGTCGCTATTGCGAGTATCTGGTTGAAGAGCATCGCAGTTGCAAACGATGTGGACGTTATGCTACCGCCGATTGTAGCTGATATTGGAGCGCACATCTTCACACACCTCCCGGCTTTGTGAAGAAACTCTTAACAACCAGAGCTATACCAGCGATGCCCGTAAGCACGGACACAAAGACCATCGGCAGAATTCCACCGAGGGTCAACGCGGGTGCCATTGAAATCGATACCGGCGCACACATACTACCACCTGTAGGTTCTTCCAGTAACAAATGATATAAATTTTTCGTAGGTCACAAGATAAAATGGTGATAAGCTTTTAAATCCGTTTCCGCAAACATACTTGAAATGCCGAAGATACTCATAACGAACGATGACGGCTTTTACTCAGCTGGATTGAAGGCGAGCTACGAAGCTCTAAAGGATTTGGGTGAAGTTTACGTAGTTGCCCCTTTGGTTCAGAAGAGTGCCGTAGGAAGGAGTATGTCGGTGATGGAGCCCATAAGGGTTTCGGAAGTACACGTGAACGACATGAAGGTTTACGCCGTCGATGGAACACCAACCGATGCTGTGATTATCGGGATTTTTAAGATAATCGGAGAAATACCAGATTTGGTAGTCTCCGGTATAAATCTTGGTGAAAATCTTTCGACAGAGGCTGTTACGACTTCGGGAACCGTCGGAGCTGCATTGGAAGCTGCAAGCCAGGGCAGTCCCGCTATAGCGATCTCGCAAGAGATGGACGACTCGGCCAAGTTCGAATTTACGTTTAAACCCTATGACTTCTCTCTTGCAAAGAAGATCCTTAGATTGCTTGCGGAGATCGTACTCAAAAAGGGTATGCCGAAGGGTGTCGACGTTTTGAACGTAAATGTGCCTTTGAAGTTCAGCGGAGAGATAGAGATAACCAGACTCGCAAGGAGATTGTACAGAACGAGGATAGAGGAAAGGCTGGATCCAAGGGGTAGAAAGTACTACTGGATTACCGGAGATGAGGTTGAGGATGCTGAGGAGGGAACGGATATCCATGCCATAAGGAACGGTAGGATTTCGATAACACCAATTACGATAGATTTAACTGCAAGCGTCGACTTCGATGAGCTGAGAAGGTGGTTGTATGAGGGCCAAATTAAACTGCGCTAAGGAAGCTGTAAAGCTTGTAGAGGATGGCATGCTTCTGGGAATTGGAAGTGGAACTACAGTAGAGCTTTTTTTGAACGAGCTCGGTAAGAGAATTAAGAGTGAGGAACTCGAAGTCTACGGTGTCCCTTCGTCATACCAATCGCATATCATTGCAGTTAAAAACGGAATAAAGGTTGTGGATCTACTACAATTTCCGGAACTGGATCTCTGCATAGATGGGGCAGATCAGATTGACTCATCGCTCAACTGTGTAAAGGGCGGAGGAGGAGCCTTGACTAGAGAAAAGATAGTAGCTTCAGCATCCAGGAGGTTTGTAATCATCGCGGACGAATCGAAGCTTGTGGAAAAACTTAACATGCCCATTCCGTTAGAGGTAATTCCATTTGCCTACGGTTTCGTTGCCAAGAAGATCGAAAAATTGGGAGGTAGATGTGAGCTAAGAATTGGCAGTGGAAAGGTTGGGCCGGTGATTTCGGATAATGGAAACTTCATAGCGGATTGTGACTTTGGAGTAATACAGAATCCAAAGGAGCTTGAAGTTAAGCTGAATATGATTCCCGGCGTTGTTGAAAATGGGATATTCTGCAACGATATGATAGATAGGGTCATCATAGGAACCGAAGAGGGTGTTAGAATTTTGGAGAGGCTATAGTTTTTCAAACTCCCTATTTCCACATATTGGGCACTTGAAATCTCTTAACTCCTCAAATGGAGTTGGAAGAATTCCAAGCCAAGGACAGCCCTCTCTCTCATCGTATATGTATCCGCAAACCTTGCACTGGTAGAGCATGTATGCTGTTCAACCAAGCTGTAGAAATAGGTTAAGGTTTAACCTCAACCTTCTTCGGCACCTCAACCTCCTTCAAAACGTCTTCGATGACGGTTTCAGCCTTAACTCCCTCGATCGCATATTCTACATCCAGTATTATCCTATGCGCCAAAGCCTCCTTCGCTATCCTCTTCACATCATCTGGAATCACGAAATCCCTTCCGTCCATGCATGCCAAAGCCCTTGAGAGCTTGAGCAAAGCCAAACCACCTCTTGGACTTGAGCCTATTTCAACCATCTCGTGCCTTCTCGTTGCCCTCACCAACTCCGCGATGTACCTGAGGATGCTCTCATCAACGTATATCCTCTCAACAACCTTCTGCATCTCTCTGAACTCATCGATGCTTACAACCGGTTTGATGTCATCGGTAGGATCGTCCCTCATCCAAGCTATCCTTCTCCGCAGGATCTCCATCTCATCCTCAACATCCTTCGGGTATCCAGGACTCATTCTGATCAGAAATCGATCCATCTGAGCCTCCGGTAATGGATACGTTCCCTCCTGCTCTATGGGATTCTGTGTGGCTATTACGAAGAACGGGGTTTCAAGCTTGAAAGTTTCTCCCTCAATCGTAACCTGTCTCTCCTCCATAGCTTCGAGCAGAGCGGCCTGCGTTTTTGGAGGACTTCTGTTTATCTCATCGGCCAACAGAACGTGGGTAAATATCGGCCCCTTTACCAGTTCAAAGTGATCCCCCTTCCATACTTTAGTTCCGATTATATCGGCTGGCAGCAGATCTGGTGTGAATTGGATTCTCCTGTAATCCGCTCCTATAACCCTCGCAAAGACCTTCGCAAGGAGAGTTTTACCCAAGCCGGGGTAATCTTCAAACAGAACGTTTCCGTTGCAGAGACAAGATGCCAGCATCTTCTCAACCAAATCCCTATCTCCAACGTATATTTCACAAACGGCCGAAACTATAGCATCACACTTCCTTCTAAACTCCTCAAGATCCAAAGCCGATCCCCTCCCTCCTCAAGTAATCCTCCAAACTTCTTATAACTTCTTCCCTCCTCTTCCTGTTTCTACTCTCGATGAACCTTCTCTCCCAATTGAAGGCGAACTTCGGAATCCTCTCATCGTTATGCG
>CAZBFC010000225.1:0-9681 GCA_964491095.1 uncultured archaeon
CTTGTAATATTCTGAATCTGCAATGGTATAAGCCAAATCGTAGCTTAATCCGTACTTCTTGGTATATCTCTTAGCTCTATCCTCTATGAGTTCCGGAATCTCCACATCGAGCAATTCCTTGGTAATCCTAACGGGAGGCACATCCGTTTCTGGATACATTCTCGCTGCTCCAGGCAGAGGTCTTAGGTAAGAAGTAGTTCCATCCTCATTTGCCTTCCTCGTTTCTTCTGGAACTCCGATCAGACAATACTCCGCTCTTTCGATTATCCTTCTCAAAGCCCTTTCGACTCTCATCTCGTCTCCAGCAGCTATGATTACGGCATCCTCATCGCTCGCTCCAACCTTCTCTTTCAGCTTAGCAACTTCCTCCTCGCTGATACCGTATTTGGGCAATTCGTCGGTGTGGAAAATCCCACCCAAACCGAACATCTTAGCAATATCTGCGAATTCAGTTCCGAGTCTCCTCCCCGGCTGGATCTCTCTACCGACGATGCCGGCGAACTTCTTCAACAGAATAGCCTTAACCTTACCACCGCTCTTGATAGCTTTCGATATAACCTTCGATTTTGTGTTCGCAAATACATCCGTCACATCGAATATCTCGTTAACGACCTCGGCTTTCCTTTCCCTGAGTTCATCCCTAATTTTCAACAGATTAAGCTGTCTAATTACCTCGTACTCGACTATCTTATCAAGAATATCCAGATCCTGAACACCCTTGATCTCTATTCTTGCACCATCCTTTATGGATATGTTAACATCTTGCCTTATGGTTCCAAGACCTCTCTTTACCCTTCCAGTCGATCTCAGTATCATTCCCAGCTTCTTAGCTACCGCTTTAGCCATCTTTGGAGTGGTTATGTCTGGATACGTTCCTATTTCAACCAACGGAATTCCCAATCTATCAAGGGAGTAGATCACCACATCTCCCCTATCTTCGATCTTCTTGCAGGCCTCCTCCTCCAAGCAGAGTGTCGCAATTCCAATTTTTTGTCCATTGACTTCAATCCAACCGTCAAATGCGATTAGAGCAGTTCTCTGGAATCCTGTGGTGTTACTTCCATCGATCACGATCTTACGCATCACATGGACTTCATCGACGAACTCCATGTTCAGCATCTTACCGATGAGAATTGCGATCTTGAGAGCCTCCATGTTGAGCTCTCTGGGTGGCTCCTCATCTGCTTCAACCAAACATGTCGTGTCGTAGGACTTGTAGATGAACTTCTTGCTTCTCATAACTTCCTCCTTTGCAGCTCTATCCTCTTCACCTATCTCACTCCTCTTAAGTCTGAGATAACGGAAAAATTCGAAGTTAGATTCCTCGACATCTCTCTGAGTCGTTGGACAATAGCAGAAGAGTTTGTGCTTTGTGTCGAGCTGCTGGTGAATTTCAATTCCAACCCTCAAACCTACAGCATCGTAATCGATTTCCATCGTATCATTTTAAGCTCAGATGTTAAAACTGTTTGCGGTATGCAACTCGAACTTCTTGTTGCCTACAAAACCTAGCTTTCCAAAGCAAATTAAAGATCTGACAATTATACTTCGTTCAAAATCGAATACAAAATTTCCGTAGTGCAAATTGCAAGACAACCATCAAAAATCATCAAATTCGATAGTGTTAAATAAAACCTATGGTGATAATTATCATAGGGGGTTGGTATGCCCAAGATGATACCAACTGGTGTAGAATTTTTCGACAACAGAATAGGAGGGATGTACTCGGGATCCCTTATAATACTGCTTGAAGAGGTCGGAGCCGGTGGTACTGAGTTTGCCATAACCGCTCTGATGAACAACGATCGCTCATGTTACATATCTTTAACGAAGACTTATGAAGACTTCAAGAGGGAAATGGAGCTTGTTTTTCCAGAAAGGAATGATGCTAACGATTTAATTGAAAAGATCAAGTTTCAGAGTTTCGCCAAAAGCTACTTTTCCAGATCGATAGTTCCACTATCCTGGATAAGTGACGATTTTTCACTACCGCAGTTCATGAGAGGTGAAAAAAGCATATTGAAGGAACTGATCGACTTCTTTGAAAATTTAAAAGATTACAGGGTTTGTTATCTTGATTCGCTCTCCGATCTGATAAGGCTTTGCGGTGAGGAGATATCATGGAGAGATCTCATAGACTTCCTGATGGGTCTGAAGATATTCATAAGAAGAAACGACATAGTAGTCTATACGACCTTAATTAAGGATGTGATTGAATCTGGAAGGCAGGAGGAGATTTTGAATCAGGCTGATGGAGTCCTCGTTTTTAAGTGGAAGGAAGATAACCTTTCAAGGAAAAGAATCATGTACATAAAGAAACTTCTTGGGGTTTTACCTTCCCTTGAAAGGGAGGGTATCGAGATGTACGAGACAAGGGTTGACCCCGTTAAGGGATTCACGATTTCAAACGTCGTTAGGATAATTTAGGTGATGCATATGAAAATGCTCTCAACCGGAATTAAGGGTTTGGACGACATGCTGGGAGGTGGAATCCCTGTCGGTCATCTTGTAGTTGTTATAGGGTCTTACGGAACTGGAAAAACGACCTTAGCTTTACACTTCATATATGAAGGTCTTAAGAACGGAGAAAATTGCATATACCTAAGCTTTGACGAGGATGAGGAAAGTATAATCGAGGATGCGGAATGTTTCGGAATGGATTTAAGAAGTTACGTTGGAAGACAACTTGAGATAGTGAGGGTAGAGGCTTTGGATGTCAAGCGTTCGCTTGAAAAGATTGAGAGCGATCTTTCGATTTTAATAAAGAGATTGAACGCTAAGAGGTTTGTGGCGGATACCGTAAGTGTTCTAGAATCTCTTTTCGATGAGAAAGAGAGGTGGAGAGCTCTAGCAACCTTTAGGCAGATAGTGAAGAGTGCTGGAATGACCGCGATCTTCACGACTGAAGCGGATAGGAACAATCCTCTAGCGAGTAAGTATGGAATAATCGAATATATAGCGGACGGTGTGATATCTCTGAGAAGGATTTCAACTGGAGAGTTTAAAGAGCCGATATACGCGATTGAGATCGTTAAGATGAGGAGAACAAGACATTCAAAGATCGCAAAACCTTACACGATCACAGATAAGGGTATGATAGTTCACGAAAAGGTCGATCTATTCTAAGGTGACGGTCTTATCGCAAAGGGTTGCTACGAAGGTTTCGATCTCACCCGAAATCGTACCTTTAATTGTAAATATCACTAGAGACTTTCCAGATGACTTCACCTTCTTGATCAGATAGTAGATGAACTTCTTAAGCTCATCATAACCCGAAATCACCGATAAAGCCGGTAAAGAATCCAGAATTATCAGATCGTTTTCGGGATACCTTTCGAGCAGTATCATAACCTCATGAACCGATGAGAACTGATTTTCTGATCTCTTGTCTATACTGTGTTCTATGCAATCCACGTTGAATTCGTAGCATGGTCTCGAAAAGGATACGACCAAAACCCTAAACCTCTCGGATACCTTCGCTATGTATTCTTTGCTCATATCCTGATACGCCTGAATCGAAAATATGTAGAGGACACACTCACTTCTCTTCGGAATGTAAAATTCCTCACTCGCCGCATGCACCCTTGAAATTATGGAAGAAACGACTTTTGCATGTCTCTTTTCTTCCTCCTTCAACTTGGATATAACATCGGCTTTACCAACTAACCCCCTTTCAAGTTCGCTCAAGACCTCGATCATGCTTAAAATCTCATCCAAGAGTTTCGATAGCTTTTCAGCTATCAGATCAGACCCTCCATGAGATCCTCGAATATCTGTCTATGTTTTATACTCTCATCTTTCATGACCCTAAGTTCTCTAACTATCTCATCCTTTAGAGTATCATTCAGATTGGACTTCATAACATCGGAAATTATCTCGTTTATCAGGCTTATCTTGCTATCGTTCAGCTGCATGATATCCCTTATGAGTTTGAAAGCTCTAGTTGGTTCAACCTCCTTGCTCTTATACCTATCGATTTCGAGCTTTGTCTTCAAAGCCGATTCGACTCTAGCCAAAAGCTCGACGTCATTGATTGGTTTTTCTATGTAATCTATAGCACCAACCTCGAAACCCCTTTTGAGATCTTCCGGCGAGGTCTTAGCTGTAACCATTATGACGGGAATGTCCCTCCATTCCTCACTCTGCTTAAGTCTCCTACATGCCTCATATCCGTCCATCCCCGGTAGCATTATGTCGAGCAATATCAGGTCAGGCTTCTCCCTCTTAAGAATCTCAAACATCTCCTCAGCCGAAGTTGCTCTCAATATGTTCTCATAACCCTCCTCAGAAAGTATGGCTTCGATAAGATCCAGATTATCTTCATTGTCGTCGACCACAAGTATCTTCATCCTATGAAGATCCATGGGGGATGATCATCATAAAGCAATTTAATCGTTACTGATCGTCGAACAGATCCTCATGAGTTCCCTCTTTATATCTTCCTCCAGATGGGGCGTTTTGTTGAGAATTGCAGAGGTCTGCGTTTTAAGTCTTTCTCTCTCCTCATCTGTCAGTTCCTTTGCCGTTACTATCACGACGGGAACGTTTCTGAACTCATCCTTACTTCTGAGTATCTCCAAGAACTTGAAACCATCCATCACGGGCATGATCAGATCTAAGAATATGACATCCGGCTTAAAGTTCCTGAGAATTTCTAAAGCTTCAACTCCGTTCCTTGCAAGCTTCAACTCCTTGCATCTTCCTCTCAGGTAACTCTCCATCAGGCTTAGGAACTCCTCATCATCGTCTACAACGAGTACACGTCCACATCTGTTGTTTAGACATCTAACGAGAGTATAGAGTAGATCCTCCTTTGAAACCGGCTTGGTTAGGCAATCCACGGCACCTAAATATATTCCCCTCCTCTTCTCTGCAACTATGCTCACGATCACTACCGGAATGTTTGCGGTCTCAGGATCGGACTTCAGCCTTTTTAATGTCTCCCAGCCGTCGATACCTGGCATTATTATGTCGAGTAGTATGAGATCCGGTTTCTTCTCCTTTGCGATTTTTATACATTCCTCACCGTTTTTGGCAACTAAAACGTTACATCCCACTTCTTGAACGTACGTTTTTAGAAGTTCGACGGCATCGGGATCATCGTCCACTATCAGGATAGTCTTACCCCTGACTCGATTCACTCTCTCGGCTATGAACTTAGACTTATCCTCAACGTCCTCTTCAACTATCTTCTCAGTTCTCCTAAGAGGTAACCATAGTGTAAAGGTGCTACCCTCTCCAACCTTACTCTTTACGGTTATCTTACCACCCAAAAGCTCGGCTAGCTTCTTAGATATCGCCAACCCTAAGCCAGTTCCTCCCCTCTTGTACGAACCCTGAACGAACTTGTCAAATATCTTGTCTAGCATATCCTCGGGGATACCTATCCCAGTGTCGATAACGTGGATCTTTATCCATCTCCCCTCAAGTTCAACCCTAACCGTGATACCTCCCCTTTCTGTGAACTTTACAGCATTGCTCAAAAGATTCAGTAGAATTTGCCTGACTCTATCCGGATCTGTCTCCGTTATGATAGGACTCTGTGGGATATCAATCTTCAAGTAGAGAGATTTGGCCTCAGCCTGAGGTTTAATACTTTCGGCTGTTTCTTTCACGAGCTTAACGATATCAACAGATCTAATGTTTATCTCTATCCTTCCAGCCTCTATCTTTGACAGATCGAGGAGATCGTTTATCAGATTCAACAGGTGTTTTGCGTTCTTCAGAATCTTCTCAATATAGTTAAGCTGCTTCTTCGTTAGGTTTCCTTCCTTGTTCTTTGCCAGCAGATTTGCAAAACCTATTATCGAGTTGAGCGGAGTTCTAAATTCATGGGAGACGTTGGCCAAAAACTCATCCTTAAGCTTGTTAGCCCTCATCAACTCTTTATTCATCTCCTCAAGCTGCTTAGCCTGAATCTGAATAAGCCTATAGGTCATAGCGTTGTTTATGGCTGAAGCAATCTCACCTATGCATGTACGAAGAAACTCAACATCCTCATCACTGTAACCGTTCAAACTTGCGAGGATTATAGCACCAATTCTCTTCTTCTGAAAACTAAGCGGAATTCCCAGTACACTCCTTATCCTAGTTTTTCCAAAACCCAAATCTACATCCAAATTCCCATCTATTCTTATCATCTCGTTTCTGTTAAAAACGACCTCTGGCAGTCCGTTCGATGAGAAATGTCTAATCGCATTTCCATCCACAGTATAAGATGCGTAGCATCTCAACTTACCGTGCTCATCGTCGAAAAGGTACACTAGCCCGATCTGGCTGTTGGTGATCTCAATCAGCTTTCTTATTGATTTCTCAGCTATGTAATTCACATCAACCGAATTGAGATAAGAAAGCAATTCCATACGCTGTCTTTCTCTCCACTCCTTCTTTTTGAGTATCTTGTACTGTTCCTCAAGTAGCGTATTCTTCTCTTCGAGCATTTTAGAATATCTTTCCAATTCCTCCTTAGACCTTCTAAGCTGTTCTTCAAGTAACTTACTTTTGGTTATATCTCGAACGAATACCACAACACCTATGATGTTTCCATTGATATCCCTGAAGGGAGCCGCAGTAATTCCAAGCCAAATCGTCTTAGAGCCTATCTTTGCCGTTTTCTCAACCGTAACCATCGATCCCGTGGTTAGAACCTTTCTAACGGTACATTCCTCAGTACCACATTTCTCATCAGGATATACTTCATAACACTTCTTTCCAATTATTTTATCCGTTCTAACAAGCTCTTTGAGTCTTCTGTTTGCCATCTCTATCGTGTAATCTGACCTGATTAAGCAAACTCCTTCTCCAGCACTATCGAAGATATTTTTGAACTTATTTCGCTCTCTTTCGATCTCACGCTCAAATGCCAATCTATCTCTCGACTCGATGTACAGTATGTACAACGCCGGACTTATGATAAGGATAAGAAGAATAGCATCGAGTACCGCGATGAAGTGTGGAATTATCTGACTCAACCACAATGAAGTCTGCTCGAATAAGACCATGACGAAGAACTCGGCGAGGAATATTATTGCCCCCAGTCCAAGAACCAAGAGTTTGGGATCTATCCTTCTGATGAACCTATGTGTAGGATCGGTAGCTCCATTAACCATTAGTATAATGATTATCATGATTATATTTATACGTTACGCAACGACTGAGCTACAGACTTGAGGTCAGATAGCTTACCGAGGTAAACCACATCCTCTTCGATGGCATAGATTTCAATCTCATCATAGCTAACATCTCTTAAAATTGGAGATAGAAATTTCTCAGATGATAGAACATCGCTGCCAGGGACTAGTGGAGAAAAGGCAGGTAGAACGATGATGTCCTGATTTGTCTGCTTTTTCTCTATCTTAAGGTAGCAGTGATAAGAATAGATCGTTCCTCTGAATCTTATCTTCACAGCGGGATGCTCATGACCCATTATGATCTTGGGCTTGTTGCATTCCTTGTGTCCGTGGACAACCGTCCACCTCTCTATTTCTATCTCCTCCTTTAGCTCGATTCCATGCCTAGCCAGAATTGTGGCGAGGTAGTTGTCATGGTTACCTCTAACGACCTCTAACTCAACATCTTCAAGGCTCTTGAGAAATTGCTCGACATCCTCCCATTCATACGGAAGATTTCTGCTGAATTCATGCTTCAGATCTCCGGCCACGATGATCTTTCCAATTCCATACTTTTCAATTATTCGTCTTACGGAATCGACTATCTCCATTATCTGCATTCTAGGAACCGCAACACCTTTTTCAAGCATCACGTTTTCAAGTCCCAGATGTAAGTCTGCTATTATGGCAGTATCCCCGATTATCAGGGCTCTTTCTGGTGTTAGCTTGATATCATCAAGCCTTACCATTGATACGAATTTCATCGAGCGATCTTAGAAACTTTACTGCTGGGCTAAGAATTCTGCAAACTATTTAAACATGTGCTAACAACAGCCAAGTATGCCATACAATGACAAATACTGGCAGAAGGAGGAGATAATGCCAAAGAAGGAGATTGAGGAAATCCAGCTTAAGAGGTTGAGATGGGTAGTTAGGCATGCTTACGATAACGTTCCGTTCTATAGAAAGAAGTTCAAAGAGCTCGGAGTTCATCCAGATGACATCAAAAAACGGGAAGATATAACAAAACTTCCGTTCACGACCAAGGAGGATCTGAGAGAAAACTACCCCTTTGGGCTCTTTGCCGTTCCCAAGGAGAAGCTCGTCAGAGTTCACACTTCAAGCGGAACCTCTGGAAAGCCGAAGGTTGTAGGCTATACAGCCCAAGACCTTGAGAACTGGATAAACCTCTGCGCCAGATGCCTGTATATGGTCGGATTGAGATCTCACGATGTTTTTCAGAATATGGTAAGCTACACGATGTTTACCGGCGGCTTGGGAATGCACTACGCCGCTGAGAGAATTGGAGCTATGGTTGTTCCTTCAGGCACTGGCAACACCCAAAGACAGATTCAATATATGCTAGACTTCGGAACGACTGCGATTCACTGCACCCCAAGCTACGCTTTGCACATCAAAGAGGTAGCAGAGAGCATGGAGATAGATCCGAAAGAGATCGGACTGAGAATCGGTTGCTTCGGTGCCGAACCTTGGAGCGAGGCTACAAGGAAGAAGCTTGAAGATGCTTTCGATTTAAAGGCATTTGATTCTTACGGCTTGAGCGAAATGAACGGGCCAGGAGTTGCCTTCGAATGTGAAGAGCAAAATGGATTGCATATCTGGGCGGATCACTACTTCATCGAAGTTGTCGATCCAGAAACCGGAGAACCACTAAGCGAGGGAGAGAAGGGCGAACTAGTGCTTACACCCCTCACGAAGGAGGCTTTGCCTTTGATCAGATACAGAACCGGAGATATTACATTCATAATGGATGATAAAAGGTGCCCATGCGGAAGAACACACCCCAAGATCCACAGGATAATCGGAAGATGTGACGATATGATCATAGTTAGGGGTGTCAACGTATTTCCATCACAGATCGAACATGTTTTAATGCAGATTCCAGAGGTAGGAGACAACTACCAGGTTGTAATAACGAGGAAGGGAGCTCTGGATGAGATCACGGTTAGAGTCGAAGTTAGAGACGAGTTCTTTACGGGTGAGCTTGCAGACATCGAAAGACTCAGAAAGAAGATCCAGGAAGAGTTAAGAAAGGAGCTTGGGCTAAGAACGAACGTAGAACTAGTTGAGAAGGGAACGCTTGAAAGGTTCGAAGGAAAGGCGAAAAGGGTGATAGATCTTAGAGAAAAAATTTAACTTTCTTTCTGCTTTACGGCCGTTGGAACTATCTTTTTGAGCTTGCCCTGCTCTATTAATTGCTTTAATTCCTCCACAAGCTTAAACTTCTGAACCTTACCCCTTCCGCTAACTGGGAATCTATCTGTTATGTAAACGTATCTCGGAACCTTGGCACTCGCGATCTTTCCGTAGCAGAAGTCTACGATCTCCTGAGGATCGAGCTTAACTCCATCCTTTGGTATCACCGCAGCAGCTACAACCTCTCCAAGGTCACCGTCCGGAACTCCAACGACCGCTACATCCTGAACCTTATCGAACTGTCTTATGAACGTCTCAATTTCAATCGGATAGACGTTGAAACCTCCAACGATCACCAACTCCTTCTTCCTACCCTTAAACGTTATGTAACCTCTCTCATCCATGACTCCAAGAT
>CAZBFC010000226.1:0-14452 GCA_964491095.1 uncultured archaeon
AGCTGTCGTCTTCCTGAACTTGGCTAGCGACCCAGCTATCGAGAGGTTGATCACACCGAGAATGGCTTCGACAGCTGCTGAGTTCTTGGCTTATGAATACGACTATCACATCCTGGTTATCCTTACAGACATGACCAACTACTGCGAAGCTTTAAGAGAGATCTCAGCAGCAAGAGAAGAGGTTCCAGGTAGAAGAGGATATCCGGGTTACATGTACACTGACTTGGCTACGATCTACGAGAGAGCCGGTAGAATTAGAGGTAGAAAGGGTACGATTACGCAGATGCCCATCCTAACGATGCCTGGTGATGACATCACCCATCCGATCCCAGACCTTACTGGATATATCACGGAGGGTCAGATCGTTCTGAGCAGAGAGCTCCATGCGAAGGGTATCTATCCACCCATCGATGTCTTGCCATCACTTAGCAGGTTGATGAAGGAAGGAATTGGGCCAGGAATGACAAGAGAGGATCACAAGGAATGGAACGACCAGATGTATGCTGCATACGCAGAGGGTGTTGACCTGAGAGGTCTGGTAGCTATCGTCGGTGAAGAGGCACTGTCAGAGAGAGACAGGAGGTATCTGAAGTTCGCTGATGAATTCGAGAGGAGATTCGTCAACCAGGGTAAGTACGAGGACAGAGACATTGAAACTACGTTGGACATCGGTTGGGAGCTCCTTGCAATTCTGCCAGAAGAGGAGCTTACAAAGATCAGAAGAGAACACATCGAGAAGTACCATCCGAAGTACAGAAAGAAGAAGGTTGAAGGTGAAGCTGAGAAGGCTGAGGCTGCTGCCTAACTTTACTCATTTTTTCTCTATTTTTGAGGTGTTTCTATGTCCATAGTTAAGGTTCAGCCAACGAGAATGGAACTAATTAAGCTCAGAAGAAGAATCAAAATGGCTAAGAGAGGTCATGCATTGCTAAAGATGAAGAGAGATGGTTTAATCATGGAGTTCAGAGAGTTACTTGAAGAGGCTAAGAGGATCATCGGTGGCATGGCTGAAAAGTTTGAAAAAGCTCAGCAGAAGCTGGCTTTGGCAATGGCTGTTGATGGTGTTGTGGCTGTCAAATCTGCTGCACTGGCATGTAAAACTGAGCCGTCGTTTGTGATGCATAGAAAGAACATAATGGGTGTAGTTGTACCGGTTATCAAGAGACAGAAGGTCAGAAAGAAGGTCATTGAGAGAGAATACGGTATACTTGGTACTACGGCAAGAATCGATGAGGCTGTTGAAGCTTACGAGGAGCTTGTAGATGCGATCCTTGAAGTTGCGGAAATTGAAACCACTATAAGAAGATTAATCGAAGAAATTGAGAAGACCAAGAGAAGAGTTAACGCTTTGGAGTATAGGGTTATACCTTCGATGGAAGAGGCTTGTAAGTTTATCTCGTTTAAGCTTGAGGAGATGGATAGAGAGAACATAATCAGACTCAAGAAGCTCAAGACTAAGAAGGCTAAAAGATAGTTTTAAATTTTTTATAAATACATTAAATCTTTATCATTTGTTTTTTCAAATTCGTAGTTTACGCTCCAGATTACGTACAGTTTACATTTGAAGATCTCCCTCAAAGCTTCCATAAGCTTCGGTTTTGTCAATTCTTCAAGATAAAGTGGAATTTGGAACTCTATCTGCCTCAAATTTTCTGCATCGGGCAGCATTCTAAACTCAGCTTTTCTGAAAAGTAGATCCATCTTCCATTTAAATATTAACTTCTTCTTCTTTTCTGGTGGTAAAGAATGTAGAGCTTTGTAGTGCTTCTCTGCCAGAATTACACCACTCACAACTACAACGATATCACGATCCTTGATTTTTATTACGTCTGAAATCTGTCCAGAATTGGCTGGAAATTCGACGACGTAATGCCAGTCAGCATTTTCATCAGGAACCTCGGATTTAAAAATTCCTTCCTCAATTAGCCAGCGCTTAACTTCGTCACGCATACTTGGATATGATAACTTCAAAATAAAAAATTTTTATGCAAATACTAAAAATATTAAAAACTTTTATGAAAATTATTGTTTTTTATATTTGTTGGGGAAAAATATTTATTTTAAAAGAATTAACGTAGTTAATACGGGTGATAAAATGAAGGAAGACAGAATAAAACAAATTACGGATCAAATAGTTGACTTATTTAGGAGATCGGGTTATGAGGTTGATGCTAAGGAAATCTCAAAGAGACTCATGCTCCTGATATATGAATTTAAGGTTCCAGAAAGTGAGGCTATAAGAACTGTGAAGAACTGGTTGATGAAGGAACTTGAGATTCCAAGGGAAAAGCTTGCAATCGAAAGTCCTCTCGTTAAGATTGCAGATATAACAAAACCTGGACAATGGATAAGCTTAAAGGCTAAGGTAGTCCAACTTTGGGATTCTTCAAGTCCCAACGTCTCACAGGTTGGACTTATCGGAGATGAGACTGGCATAATCAAGTTCATAATTTGGGCCAAATCTGGGAAAGGGGAGGTTGAGGAGGGAAAGAGCTATCTATTCAGAAACGTTGTGACGGATTCATTCCAGGGGAGGATGCAGGTGAACATCAACAGAAACAGTGAAATAATCGAAATTGACGAGGATATCAAGCTTCCTCCAAGGGAGATCGAAGTTATTGGAGCTTTGGTTGCTATTCAGCAGAATAGCGGTTTGATTCAGAGGTGTAAGTTATGCAATAGAGCTATGACGAAAGGATTTTGTCCAATTCACGGCAAGGTTGAGGGTTACGATGACTTGAGAGTTAAGGGTGTGCTCGATGATGGAGAGAACTTCTATGAGATAATATTGAACGAGGAAAATATCAAAAGTCTAATTGGTATGGATCTGGAAAAGGCTAAACAGATAGCCTCGGAGAGACTTGACAGAAATGCAGTACTTTCAGAATTAAAGAGTAAACTTTTGGGTAGATACCTCAAGGTTAAGGGAACGAGAGGCGGAAGATACCTAATCGTAAATGAAGTTGAATTCTTAAAGGGTGTTGATAAATCTGAAATTGAAAAACTTGTGGAGGAGATTGCTGCATGAATGGGGTTAGGAGGAGGGAAGTAGCAAGAAGGATCTTTGCATACGAATTCAATAAATCCACTCACAGAATTCAGCCTGAGGAGGATAAAGCTCCAGTTTACGTTTTAACTCCGTTGGGAATGCGATGTAACAGGGTTTTCGTGGTTGGAGCTTTGCTCGATAAGGATGAGATTAAGCCAGATTCCGGAATTTGGAGGATAAGAGTTGCAGATCCTACTGGGGCGTTCTTTGGCTATATCGGCAGATTTCAGCCCGATGCTTTGGAATCTCTAATGGAAATTGAACCCCCAGAGCTTGTGGCAATAGTCGGAAAAGTTAGAGTATTTGAGAGGGATGGAAGACTATTCGTGTCACTTAGACCCGAATACATATCGGTTGTTGACAGTGAAACAAGAGATTACTGGATTTACGAGACAGCATTAAAGACTTTGGAGAGAATTAGAAGGATGGAGCTTAAGAAGGATGAAGACTGCAAGCTTGCGTGGCAGATATACAATCCAAATCTGAACGAGTTTAGACACATCGTGAAACAAGCTTTGAATAGTCTTAAGGAGGAATTTGAACTGCTCGAAGAACTTGAGGAAGTTGAAGAGAAGAGATTCATAGAGGAAGAAGAATTTGAAAGAATTAAGAGCAAAGAAGAGTTTGAAGAATTTGAAGAAGAATTTGAATTCGAGGAGGAAGAATGGGATCTAAGTGATCTCTTAAGTGAGTAAAAATCAAATTATTTAATATTGAAGATAAGATTATAAGTCTTGAGGTTGTTGAGTTTCCTATGGTTGAGATGATAATTCCGTATCCGCAGTTGCAGAAGATATTAAAGGAAACGTGCGATTTGAGCTTGTATAAGGTTGAAGCGGAAAAGATGATGGAGATCGTGGAAAAGAAACTTGCAGATCTATTTGAGGTTGCTTACGAAAAGGCTAAGGCTGAAGGCAGGGATGTGATAATGCTCAGAGATCTTCCGCTCACCAAAGGATTCCTGAACTCGATGGATCTGTTCAGAATGGCGATAAAGCGGGAAAACGTTGAAATAGAACCTATCAAAAAGTTCGTTTTAAAGAGAATTCCCACCGAGACACCACTGCAGGATGACCTGATCGATGAACTTCCGATAATAACTGGAACTCTGTTTGTTCTAATTGGCAGAGTCATTAAGGCGTTGCATCCTGACGTGGAGAGGGTTTACGACGAACACATCGAAGAGGCTAAGAAGGTTTTAGATTATACTCTTTAAGTTACCCTCTCAAAGTCCTTCAATCTTTTAAGTTTTTTAGTTGCATCTATTCCCCATTTTGCGGTAGTATCTCCTGCGGAAGGATCTAAACTACTTCCTCTTGCACCTTTTATGATGATAAAGTCCTCATCGGCTTGAAATCTCGTGGCTATCGCATACTCAACATCCTCATAACTGTAGATGTCGATATCTTCATCGACAACTATCACACCCTTCAAACTTGGATTTGCCGCTAAAGCGGCAATGATAGCATTCTTTGCATCTCCTTCCGTTTCCTTCTTTATTTGAACTATCGCATGGAAGTAATGTCTGCTTCCGGGGGTCATTATCACATTTTTGACTTTGCACACGTTCGCAACACTTCTGTATATGAGAGGCTCGTAGGGTATACCCATGAGAACCTGATGCTCACTACTCGCTGGAGTTATTGAATAGTAGATAGGGTCATCTCTCATGAACATCGCATCAACTTCGATCACTGGTTCTTTTCTAACTTTATCGTACGTTCCGGTTATGTCTACGAAAGGACCTTCATTGGCTCTTTCACCCGTAATTCTGCCGAGCAGGATTATTTCAGCGTCTGGTGTTAGCATATCTTCAATCTTATAGAGTTTGAGACCTCCCATGAGTGCTGATGCATATTTGAATTCCATACCCTCCGGAACCCTTGTGGCTGACGCGAATAGAACGAGGGGATGGACACCGATGGCGATCACTATTGGCAGATCTTTTCCCCTTTCAACTGCATCCTTCCACATAAGGTATGTGTGTCTCGGAGGAACAAGTCTTGCTACAAGTTTACGCTCGTCTATCAGCATCATCCTATGGATGGATGCATTGAAAGACTCAGGCTTGTTTGGATCGGTATCAACGTATCTAGCGATAACTACTCCAGCTGTGATATACCTACCGCCATCGTCTTTGAAGTACTTCAAAGCTGGTAGATCTTCGAACAGATCAAAACTTCTCTTTTCCTTCAGAGGTAGCTCGTTACAGATTTCAATCTCAGCAGACTCGTAATTAAGTTTTGCGAGGAACTTAGCTAAGTCCTCTCTTTTAACTTCTAAATACTTGCACAGTAAATCCCTCGTAGCTACAAAGTTTTTAGCTACCTTTTTACCTTCAACATTCAAAAGGACAGGAGTTTTTTCGAGATCTTTTTCCTTAAGAAATTGTACAACTTCGTCATGCTTTAATTCAACATCGATCCTCACGATCTCATCCTTTATCTGCTCGATGGCTGTTCTAAGGTTCATGGCATTTCCTCGATCTCGGAAGTTTTAATTTTTCTGGGCACAAGTATTTTATGACGACTGAAGGGTTTACAGTATGGCTATGATGATGTAGCCCGCGTCTGATCTTGTGATGAATGAATCCAATTCTGAGCCTTACTTTTTTGAATTTAGATTCTTACTTTAAGCAAGGTTTTGGCTTAGATGTTATAAAATAACGATTAACCGATCGGGAATAATTTCCTAAGAATCGTATTTAAGCTTGTATATCAAGATAGGAACTAATCAAGGATTCGAACCCAAAGAAGTAGGGCCCGGACCGGGACTCGAACCCGGGACGACAGGATCCACAGTCCTGCGCTCTACCCCTGAGCTATCCGGGCCAGCAGTAATATATATCCTCATGCTATTTAAAACGTTTTTGCCACCGAATAAATTATATAGTAAACTACTTGAAAAATCGTGATGATTCGAGTTTTGGTAAGCCCGTCGAACGTCGAAGAAGCTCTGGAATGTATAAAGGGTGGAGCCGAAATAATAGATGTAAAGAATCCTAAAGAAGGTTCTTTGGGTGCAAACTTTCCTTGGATAATTAAAGAAGTAATAGGGCTTGCGAAATCGTATGATAGAGATGTTAGTGCTACGATAGGTGATTTAGACAAAGCAGGAACTGCAAGCTTGGCAAGCTATGGTGTTGCTAGCTTAGGTGTTGATTATGTTAAGGTTGGATTGTTTGTTGGCAGGATCGAATCTGCATTGGAAATTTTGAAAAACGTGGTTAAGGCTGTTAAAGAATTTGATACTAAGGTTGTGGCAGCAAGTTATGCTGATTGGGTTAGAGCTAAAACGATTTCACCGCTAAAATTACCTGAAATAGCAAGCAGTGCTGATGTGGATGGAGTTATGATCGATACGGCGATAAAAGATGGAAAATCGACATTTGAATTCATGAGCTTTGAAGATTTAGCTGAATTTATAGATAAAGCTCATGAAAATGGACTGTTCTGCGCTTTAGCTGGTGGCTTAAATTGGAATCACATTAAGCTAATCAGGAGGCTTAAACCGGATATAATCGGAGTTAGAACGATGGTATGTAAGAATGGAAGAGAATCTAAAATCAGTGGTGAACTCGTCAGAAAGCTTGTGAATGAAATCAATCGTTGATGCATATCATATGACCCATCTTTTCCTTCTTTGTTTTTAAATAGCTTAAATTCTCTTTGGTTGGTTCCACCTCAATAGGCTCTCTAACAACCTTGAATCCATACTTCTTGAGCTCCTCGATTTTCAGTGGATTGTTCGTCATCAGTCTAATCGACTTAACTCCCAAATCCATAAGGATCTGAGCTGCAATTCCGTAGCTCCTCAAATCGGGAGGAAATCCAAGTTCTATGTTGGCTTCAACTGTGTCCTTTCCTTCCTCCTGAAGCTTGTAAGCCATAAGTTTGTTTATGAGTCCGATTCCCCTACCTTCATGACCTCTCATATAAATCAGGACACCCTTGTTCTCCTTATCTATCTGTTTGAGGGATCTTTCAAGTTGTTCTCCACAATCACAGCGTAAAGAATGAAAGACATCGCCGGTTAAACATTCAGAATGAATTCTAACTAAAACGTCTCCCTCAGATACGTTTCCTCTAACCAATGCGACTATCTCACCTATCGGAGTTTTGTATCCTACAGCTTTGAAAGTCCCGTAAAACTTCGTTGGCAGTGTGGCTTCAACGACTCTCTCAACTAACTTCTCATGCTTGAGTCTGAATTCTATGAGCTGATTTATACTAACTACTGGCAAATCTCTTTCGCTCGCAAATTTTAAGGCGTATTCTTTTCCAGCGACATCGCCGCTTTCCGTCATGAGTGTCGAATATACTCCCGCAAGGCTGAAACCTGACATCCTTGCGATGTCCAGACTTGCTTCACCAAAAGATGGCCTTTCCAAAACTCCACCCTCTTTTGCTTCTTCAACAAATATTCTACCCGGACACACGATCTTTTCGAGATCTATATTACCAGCTATTAGATCTCTAATGAATCTAGCCCTTTCATCTGCAGAAATTCCATTTGACTTAAAATCGATCGGTATCAAGTTACCGTTGTAGAATCTAAATCTATTCAGACCTAATTTAGCTATGGTCTTCCAAGGCATTGCAACTCTGATCTCATCGCAGTTTTTCATCATGAAGTTGATAATCGAGCCGGAAACTATTTCAGCAGGGATCGAAATAACAGCACGATCATCATCGTAGATAACCACAGGTTTTAAGCTTTTAACAGCTTGGACAACATCTTTCATAGCGATCGGGCTACTTCTGACTATATATAATTTTTGAGATGCATCTCATTGTTAAGATACCGTCAGTTTATAAATACTGAAACGATCAAGGATTTTCGTGGGGATATTTTTCCGGCCTTTTTTCCTCTTCTGGAATTTCTTTGACCTTCTCTTCGATGTACCTTTCGAGTTCTCCAGCTTTCAGTAGATCTTCATATTCTCCTTCGGTAAGTTCAATTATAAAGCTACCAATATAACCACAGTTCTTACAGTAGTATTTTCCAGTATAACCACCGGTGTCGAGTTCAATTTCTTTAGACTTACAAACTGGACAAATTAAAATTCTCTTCATGAAATTTATTTAAGCTTGCGATTCATAAATGTTCCTTTAGTATCTTCAAAACGGGCAGAACGGCTTTAAGGTTTATGAAATAATCGTCGATCGCATTTAGCAGAGCTCCGATCTTATCCGTTTTAACCTCTATGATTAGTTTATCATCCTCAGCATAGCAGTAACACCAGTCTAAGTCATCGGGCTTTAAGGCTTTTGCGATGATTTCAGCATCTTCAATTTCAATCCTAAGCTTCCCAAACATCATCAGTAATTGTTACTCTGACAGCCTTATATGAATTTCTTAGATGCTAGCACAGCAGAGTCTATCCACCTCTTTCAAAAATTCTTCGACCTTGTCAGGATCTATATTCGCTCCTGCAGCGACCCTATGTCCCCCACCTCTGCCTCCAACCTTTTCTGCTGCTTTCCTCAGCACTTCAGCCAAGTTAACGCCTAGCTTATCGTTACCCCTCGCAGAAACTTTAGCCCTTCCGTTCTTGATGTTTATCGCGATGAAGGGCTTGTCTGAGTAGAGGTATCTTGAGAAGATGGTTGCTATTGGGCCTGTGGCTGGAGCGTTCTCCATTACGATGTACCTTATGCAGAATCCTTCTCTGACCTCTTCTTTTCTTCTATTCAGTTCTTCAAGCAGATCGATTCTATACTTCCTCCAGATCTCTACGGCCTTATCCAAATATCTTCTATCTCTCATACATATTGCAAATCCTATGCTACAGGCCGAGAGTCTTCCGCATGCATTGACAACATCTGTCAATGTGATCGCGTTCTTTATCAGTTCCTGCTTTAAGATGAACTTTCTGCCGATGAATTCATCGATAACCCCTTCATATGCTCCCTGCCTCAGTAACCTTAGAACTATCGCATTTGCAAGTCTGTAGATTTCATCATTATTAAGTTCGTCGATCTCCTTGTCTCCATCTATTTTTATCTTCGCTAGAAACTCATCTAATTCATCTTCTTTTTTGTAGAAGTCTAGATATGGCTCTACAGAGAGCATCAAAACTTCTCTAACCTTGCCAGAATGCAAATTGAGTCCCTTAACCTCCTCGATAAATCCCTCCTGCAAACCCTCTCTAATTATCTCTGCATTTCCTCCAACAACTTTCTGCTTATCTCCAATCATTCCAACTAAAGCTATTCCGATTAGGTCTCTATTGTCTCCCAGAACGTTGGCAACAACGTAAGCCGTTCCACTTGCTGAAAGTTCGTAAGTTCCATCCAAGCCAGCAAGATGTGGATTTACATGGACTAGCTCTTTTTTGGGCTCTATCCTGCCGACCGGGTAGTGATGATCGATGATGATCACATCGGCATCGATTTCCGAGACCACATCTGGATAACCGCTACCCATGTCCTCTAAAATGACTAGATCATCGCTATCATATTCCACGGGATCGTTCAAACCTCTTAGAAATCTTAGCTGAAACTGCTTGCCGAGTCTAAGTAGAGCCATTGCCATTATAGCTCCAGCCGAGATTCCATCTGGATCGTAATGTGTGTAGATTCTTATGAAATCGTGTTTTTCTATAAGCTTTATTGCTCTTCTTGCTTCGGCTTTCAGCATGTCAAGCATGGCATTAGAAATAGCGGTGGTATGTATAACTAGTTTACGCAAGATTCACCAACCAGATAGTTGAACGCACAATCGATTATTTTGGCCTCAACGAATCTTCCGATCTCTCCCTCTTTAAGCACGACCGGTCTATACGAATTGGCTCTTGCCATGAAAGTCTCACCTTTACCCCTCTTCGTTATTAGAACTCTCAGCTTTTTGCCGATGAATCTCCTATTTCTCTTAAGTCCGATCTCCCTTGCAAGTCTTGTGAGTTTTCTCGATCTTTCCTTCTTTACCCAGTCTGGAATGTCCTTGAGCTTTGAAGCCAGTGTGAACGGACGTCTTGAAAATCTCGTTATGTTTACTATATCTGGCTCGGTCTCTTTAAGTAGTTCGTAGCTCTTCCAGAATGACTTCTCGCTCTCCGTGGGATAACCGACAATTATATCTGTAGAAACCATGACATCGTCAAACTCCTTTCTAAAGGCTGAAACTACTTCTATATAGTCTTCAACAGTGTGATTTCTTCGCATGTCCCTAAGAACCTTATTATCTCCGCTTTGGACTGGAACGTGAATGAACTTGTAGATCTTATCACTGCTAAAGGCGTTTAATAGATCATCCAGCATCTCAACGGCATGATGTGGATTCATCATTCCTACCCTAACCCTAAAATCACCCTCGATCTTCGAAATTTCGTTCAACAACTCTGGAAGCATGTACTTACCTTTATCAAGTCCGTAAGCCCCGGTGTCTTGCGATGTGAGCTGAATCTCCTTGAAACCCATTTCGACACAGGTTTTGACTTCCTCAACTATGCTCTTAAGGCTAAAGCTTCTGAGTCTTCCCCTTGCGAATCTCGTTGCGCAAAAAGCACATCTTCCAACACATCCTTCAGATATCGAAACTATCGCTATTGCATTCTCTTTAAGCCTACACTTGATAGTATGAAGTTCTGATTTGTCGATTCTACTGTTTTTACCGATAAGTATGAACTTTCTCCCAGTTAGAACAGATTCAATCGCCATGTCGATCTTATGGATATTGTCTGGACTGAGCATAGCATCTGCGACTGTTTCGACCTTCTTCGTCGATATTCTTGGCAAGCAACCTGCCATAACAATCTTCTTTCCCAATCGCTTAAGCTCTAAAGCCCTTTTGATGATCTTCCTTTCCGTGAATTCTATTACTCCACACGAGTTGATCACCACAACATCAGCACAGTCGATATTATCAGCTAACTCGAATTTTCTGGCAATTATCCCTCGCATGATGTCCGAATCTGCCTGATTCATCGTGCATCCGTAGGTTTCGATGAACACTTTGACCATTCTATGAATGGTTGGCTGGAAGATTTTAAGAGTTTATGGGATCGCTAACGGATAACTTATTTTTAAAATATTTTAATAGTAAATAAATTATTAATAAATAATAATAAAAATAATTAATCAATAATTAAAGAAGTAAGTTAAGGTTTAGAGAATTACTGAACAATAGAAAAGCGGACCCGGCGGGATTTGAACCCGCGACCTACGGCTTAGAAGGCCGTCGCTCTATCCAAGCTGAGCCACGGGCCCTCAATAACATAGACTTTAATCAGATTTAAAAATGTTACGTAACCGTTATATCTTCGCATGATCATGCTTATGCCATGGAGTTCTATACTGAAGAGAGGTTTAGAAATTGGGTAAATAAGATTGCCGAAACGGAAGTAAATCTTGAGAGATCAGAGTCATTAAATGTATTCGATCAGGTAGTTGAAGATTTCACGATTGCATGCTTAAACATCGTTCGAGCATTAAAGGAGAGGGAGATCAACAAAAAGCAGGCTCTAACCGAACTCGATAACATGAGCAAGCTAATACTTACAAGCATCGACTTTGGTGATGAGGTTAAGAACGAACTGTTCGAGTTTATAAGGGAGAGTATAAAGGCTGTCATATACTCAACCAAGTTATATATAGAGGGAAAGGCCAGCAAGAAATCTTTTGAAGTTTTGCTTAAGGAAGCTGTTAAGAAAGAACAGAGTGGTGATTTTAGAGGAGCTTTTGAGGCTATCGCAAGGATGGGTGCCAAAATTTTAAAAGGAGAGAGGTTGCCAGAAAACTTGGAGATACCCGAAGATGGTTTCGTAATCAACTGGCTCGATGGTATCGAGATGATAGATATGATCGTTAGACTTAACGAGATCGATTCGAGCGATGAGTCTGAAGATTGATGACAGTGTTGTTCAAGCACTAAAGTACGGACTAAGCTATGAATTGTACAAGGCTTTACTGCTTAGCTATGGAAAGAGAGGAGAAAAGGCATTTTTCTACGTTAAGGATCGTAGAATCAAAAAGTATAAGGATTTCTTTGTGGTTGTTGGAAGGGAGGAATATTTAGTCGATGATGATTTTTGTACGTGCAAAGATTTTCAACTACGCTTAAAAGGTCAAAAGCCCTGTGCTCATATTTTGGCAGTATTCATAGCTAAGAGATTGAAGCTCTATGACGAATTTGACACATATTACATCGACTTTTTAATTCCGAATGATTAATAAGTGTACATTTAGACTTAACGATTATGTACTATGAACTCGATGAAATTAAGGATTACATAGTACATATCCTTAAACGTAACGGCTTTAGGGTTAAAAAGGATTTTAGATGTCCAGAGGGTTGGATTGATATTGCCGGTTTTAAAATGGGATTTTCCGTAGGAATCGAAATCGGAAACCCTGAAATAGTCATACCCAAGCTGATGAGCTACCCTTTTAACGTTCGAATCGTAGTAACTGAAGATACTAGTGATAAGGTCACCGATAAGAATGTTATAGTTACGAACATCAACGGGCTATGCAAAGCCTTGAAAATAGACTGTAGTCCTCCGTTTGATGAATGGCTAAAAGATAAGCAGGATAAAGATTACAGATTCTATCAAATCGCTTTAAAGCATTTAACAAAGGTGTTTTCTAATGATATCGTTGCAAAGCGAGCCATAGATGCCATCGTTTATCTATACATGGCTGAGGAGGTTATCGAAGATTATTCAGGAAAGGTTACAGAGAGAATACCGTTCGTCAGGCTTTATCCAACGCTTGTTGAGTGTGGGCTTGCAGTGAGAGATACCAAGGAACTGATAAAACCCAAGACCTTTATGACATCCCTGACGAGAGATGGAGTAAGAATTGCCAAGGTCGCGATCAGAGAGAAGCTTAAGGATAATAGGGATGAAATCAACAAGATCATCGAGGAAATCGGAAAGGAAATTGTATTTGTGATCACAATGGGTCTTGCAGAAAGAAAGGGCTTGGTTTTGAGAGAGATGAACATAGTAGAAGCTGAAATTTCTGGAAAAAGCTTAGATGAGATTTATTACTCGATTTTACCGATATTTGCCAACATCGATATAGATGACATTCTTAAAATGTTCTACAGGAAACCGTTCACACCGCTCACAGCATTATGTAAGGTAATGTCGTATACGGTATTCTACCATAAGGCTAGGAAATTACTCGAAAGATTGTTTATGATCGGTTTAGCTTCGAAAGTTCCCGTTTATGATTATTACGGAGAATTCCTCGGCTATGAATATAAAACTTCAAAGGAGATCGCTGGAATACTTTCAAAATCCGCTTATGCAAACATCGATGATGGTATTATCCGCAAGTTCCAGAACATTCTACAGTTGGCATTTCTAAAGCCTTCAGAGACAAAGGACTTAGAAATCGCAATGGAGAGGGGAATTGTGAGGAAAAAAGCTGGAGGGTTGGAAATCGTAGATAGGGAGAGGTTTAAAGAATTCATCAAGGCGAGGATGGCGAGGATCCTTGCTGAAGCAGTTGCGGATATAATTTCTTGATTAGTTTTTTAAGTACGATTTCAGCTTTCTTCAAATCCTTCTTGCTTATCTTATCCTTCATCGGGCAGAGATCGTCAATTACGGCTTTTCCACTTTCAATATCAAAGATAACCGGGTAAATCCTGCAACCGATCGGCCTATGCTCGTAAATCTTACATCTGTTCGAATCATCCAAAAAGTAACATTTACCGTTGACGTTCCTAAGTCTGTACACCCCATCAACCTTTACAGCAAAATCTTCTCGTTTAAAACCTAACTTTTCTATTCTCTCTATATCCTCCTCAGTCAATGGCATCTCCGTTTGATAGCAACATCTTCCACAGAATTTTCCGTCTATTATGCAGTTTACCCTAACTCCAAAATCCTTTTGCACTCTCATGCTTCTTTTCAGCCAATTTCTTCAAATACTCCTCGAGCTTGGTACCCTCCCTCTTTGCAATTTTCTTCAAGATCGTGGATGTCTTAGTTGAATACTGAACAGCTTTTTTCTCCCTAAAGGCCAGTTCCTTTGGCATGTACTTCGATGCGATCTGTCTCAGTATGTACTTCCTTACAACTTCACCGTTTTCCCTTCTAACCTTATATTCAACTGGAATGCTTATGGCTGCTCTTATGATATCCCACTGCAGGTATGGGGTTAGAATCCTCATCTCCAAGCTATATGCAACCTTGTTATCTCTAACTAAATTATCCCTTCCGATGTTTCTGACGTCATCTATGAGCTCACTTTCAAGCGTAATTGGATCCATATCCACATACTTCCTGTATCCACCAAATAACTCATCCGCACCCTGCCCAAAAACCACTGTGTTATACCCAAGCTCTTTAGCAAATCTGAGTGACAGATAGATCGGAATCGCAATTGAAACTTGCAGGGGGTCTGTTGTTTCTATTGCAGAAACAACTTTTGGCAAAACTTCCATAAT
>CAZBFC010000227.1:0-4336 GCA_964491095.1 uncultured archaeon
GCCTTGCAGGATGGGTACGATATATATCATCATGCGATAATATTCTCGAAAAGGTATTGGACTGTAATACAGCAGGGGATGAACATCCAACTTAGAATGGCAAGAAGGTATCATTGGGATGTCTATTCATCCAAACCAGAAATCGAGAATCCTCACTCAGGGATCGTAGCTGTAAGAAGAGAGAACGAAGTTATCAATCTCACATCTGATAAAAGCAGAGAGGCTAGGAGGGTTATACTCGATGTCGTGAATGACAGGACTTTCAGAAGGGATTATTCGAGATTACTCTCAATAGTCAAGTTCAGGGATGGAATTTCGGTTCCAAGGAGGATAGATTGGAAGGCCATAGAAAAAGCATACGAGCTTCAGCCGGAGAGGTTTGAAGATCTGCTACTCGTTAAAGGTATAGGAAAGGGAACCCTTAGAGCCCTTGCTTTAATAGCGGATCTGATTTACAATACAGAATACGACAAACAGGATCCAGCTAAATACTGCTTCGCTTTGGGTGGGAAGGATGGCGTTCCGTTTCCCGTCAACAGAAGGGTTTACGATGAGGTTATAGAGTTCATGCGCTCCGCTATTGAGCAATCCCGACTGGGAGACTTTGAAAAGAAGAAACTTTTAGTTAAGCTTGCCAGTTGCCAAAAGTAAAGAAAAATACGCTATCTTACGTGTTCGGGAGCAAGCCTTGTAAGGATCTGGTAATCCGTTATGACTCCAACCGGTTCTCCTCCATCTGTAACGACTATGAGTCTTACTCCTTCGTCTCTCATGATCTTCAAAGCCTCCCTGATTTTTGTATCCTTTTCAACCGTTATCACCTTCGGATCCATGTAGTTCTTGACTTTATCATCGGCTTTTCCTTCGATAAAGGCTTGTACAGCATTTGCAAGCGAGAATATACCTATGAATTTGTTATCCTCTTTTACAGGAGCTCTGTGAATCTTGTTATCGATTAAAACCTTTGCTGCGTCCATTACCGTATCATCAGAGTTTACCGTTATTATCGGGGAGGACATGTGCTCTTCGACTTTGTCCTTCGGAAGGGCGAATATCTTCTGGATGTCAATTACTATGACGTTTTCCGTATCATCTCTGCCCGTCACTCGGCCATAGACCATCATCTCGTTTACGGGTGTGGGCCCTATCACAACCTCATCTCCGGGCATTATTCGTCTTATATTTCCTATGACTCTTACCCTAGCCTGACAAACTTCGGGATGTGATAGCGAAGGTAAGCTCATCTCTTCGGCGCTCAGATCTTCCATGAGCACCCCGTTGACAACGATCGGTACCTTAACAGCCTCCTCTGGCTTAGTTATCGATAATAGCTCATAGGCCTTTGCCGTGGGTCTATATCCACCTTTTGGTCCAGGTGCACCCTCCACCAATCCAAGAGCTCTCAAGGCCTGCATCTGATTTCGAACGGTTCCAGGATTTCTGTTAATTAGCTCAGAAATCTCCTCCCCTTTTACCGGAGCTCCTCCTTTCTTCTTGTAGAGCGTTATCAACGCGTAGAGGATGTCCTTTTGAATCGGAGTAAGTTCTAACTCCATCACATCACTTTCGAATGAGGAATTATAAATATTTTTTCTTGTGCAATTTGTATGAGAGTGGAATAAACATAAATGAAGTTAAAAAATGTTGTTATTTTTATTTTTAATTAAAATATCTTTAAATATAACTATTAATCGTTCGAAAAGTCTTTTTAAATTTCGATGCGAGTCGGTTACAATGTTTGAAGCTAAAAAGTTGCCCACAGTGCTAACAGCTGAGGAGTTGCTTGATAAGGCATTTGGAAGAGCTTCCAAGGTTACCGGTAGGACTAGAAAGGAAAAAACGATAAATAAGCTCTCTACAGTTTCGAACGTTTTGAGGGATTATTTTAACAAGATCATCAAGGCTCATCCAAGTTACGATAACCTTCCAGAATTCTATAAAGAGATGATAGATGTCATCGTAGGCTTAAGGAGAATAAAGAAATCTTTAGCTGCTTTAAACTGGGCAAACTCAATAACTCAGAAGATAATTACCAAGAGTATAAGAGAGGTTAAAGCTGGAAAAAATCCCGAGCAGGTTTTAAAAGCGGCATACGGTAGAATAGCATCCATAATAAAGCAGATAGATCCTGAGCTGAGATTTTTAAATGAAGCTAAGAGGATGCTTAGGGAGATTCCATCTCTCACAACCGATCCAACCCTTGTGGTTGCTGGATATCCTAATGTAGGTAAGTCCAGCTTTGTAGCAAGAATATCGACCGTTAAGCCGGAAATAGCAAGCTATCCGTTCACAACAAAGAGGATATACGTTGGATATATGGAATTAGATGGTGTCAAGATTCAGGTGATAGATACACCAGGTTTGCTCGATAGGCCAATTCATAAGAGGAATGAAATTGAAAAGAGGGCGATACTATGCCTAAAGCATCTTGCAAATTGTATATTATTCATAATCGATCCTACAGAGACATGTGGCTTTCCAATTGAGAATCAACTTTCGCTGCTTGAAGAGGTTAAGGAAAACTTCGATGTTCCGATAATAGCCGCCTACAGCAAAGCCGACATGCATGATAGGAGAGATCTACCAGCTTTCTCAAGTGTAACTGGGGAGGGTATTGATAAGATTTTAAAAATAATAAAGGAAAAGATGGGAATCAGTAATAAATCGTAGCTCTCGTAACCGATGCGTTAGCGTTGTATATCCATCCCGTCTTTACCACGTCATCGACTACAAACGTAAATTCCGCCCCTGGATACGCCCTAACCCAGGGTGAGTACAGCACAGCCACTCCGCTCGTGTCTGTGTATGCCGTAACGTTACCGCTAACGATTCCTTCCCAGTGTCCGTACACCTCTGCAGAATCTACTGGATTTCCTGAAAGATCCACAACCTTAACGGTTGCAATCGCATATCTCCACCATCTGCCCTTTCCGTTTAGAGTTAAGTTTATCGATTGGACGACCATCACGTTTTCTGCAACCAACGTCGTGTTTGATACGACATCCGATGGTTGTCCCTCATTTCCCGCTCTATCCACAGCCGTCACGTAGTAGCTGTAGGTTGTATTCGGCTGTAGATTCGTATCTGCGTAGAAGGTTGTATTGACAGTCGCAATCTTAACGAACGTTCCATTCACACTTCTGTAAACGTTGTACTTAACGGCATCACTCACAACATTCCAGCTTAGATCGATCTCGAAAGGTGAAACTGCTATCGCCTTTAGCCCAGTAACCTTGGCTGGTGGTGTGGTATCTACAACAAAGCTCCAACTTGCTGTAGCATTGCTGTTGTTGTTCCAGGCTTCAACAATCACCGTATAGTTTCCGTCTGAAAGGTTGGCCGTATACGTTATGTACGTACCGTTAAACGTCGCGTTTACGATTACACCGTTGAGAAGCATTATCGCATCATTTGCATTTACGACCTTTGCGGAAATTGTTACATAGCTGTAGTTCAGGTAGGAACCGTTTGGTGGACTTATGGGTATTATTGTTACGGTAGATGTTAGGTTCAGTACATACTCGACAGCCCTCTCAGCATCCACGAGGCCGTAACCGTATCCTGGATCCTTACCCGGAATACCTAGATCATCTGCAGTCTGATCCAAGATCGTTCTTATTTCGGTGTTGTTCAATCCAAAGACCTTTAGCAATGCAGCCACTCCACTTACATGTGGACAGGCCATGGATGTTCCGCTAAGGATACCGTAATTTGTACCGAGTGGGGAGCCGTATGTGGGTAGTGTAGAGTTCACGTTAACTCCGGGAGCCACGAGTTCAACGAAGTCTCCGGTGTTGCTAAAGTATGCCAAGTTATTTGAGCTGTCAACGGCTCCGACGGCTATAACCGAATCGTAGGCGGCCGGATATGATAACTCGGTTGTGTTTATGTTCCCATCACCATCGTTACCGGCTGCTGCCACTAGAACTATACCCGCCCTGTACGCCTCATCGCACACATCCTTAAGGGCCGTTAGATTGCTGGCGGTACCCCAGCTCATGGATATGACATCCATGTGATGCAGTATTGCCCATTCAATTCCGGCTACACAGTCCGCAAGTGTACCCTGACCGGAAGAACCGAGAACCTTGACTGCGTACAGGTTTACCTTTGGAGCAACCCCGACAAGTCCGTAGTTGTTCAAGGTTGCGGCTATGATCCCTGCGCAGTGCGTACCGTGTCCGTTATCATCGAGCGGATCGGTGTCGTTATTGACGAAATCGTATCCACCTCTGTACAATGCGGCCAGATCTGGGTGGGTGTAATCTATGCCCGTATCAATAATGCACACGTTTACGCCGACACCCATGGTGCAGTTCCAAACCAAATTGGCCTT
>CAZBFC010000228.1:0-5665 GCA_964491095.1 uncultured archaeon
ACTCACAAACGACTATTCAAATCAGAATCCGTACAAGAAGTTGATCTTTAAAGTTTACAAGGTTTCTGGAGAGAACGCTTACACGAAGTTCCACAGATTTGAGATGATGAGAGAGTACATAAACAGCCTTATAAGGAGAAGAACTAGCAAGATCGACGATGTGATAGATGTGACAACTGCGGACGGCTACAAGCTCAGAGTTAAGCCAGTAGCCTTCACGATAAAGAGGTGCAAGACCTCACAAAAGAGCGCGATCAGAAAGATAATGAGGGAGATCATAATAAACAACGCAAGCCAAAAGAACTTCGTTCAGTTCCTACAGGAGTGCATCTTGGGTAGAATTCCTTCCGAAATTTACAAGAGTGCAAAGAAGATATATCCGCTCAGAAGGGTGGAGATAAACAAGATCGAGTTGCTGGCTGAGCCGAAGCCGCAAGAGGGAGAAGCTCAGCCAGTGGAAGTCAAGAAGGAGGAAGCCGAAGCCGTAGCATCTTAAAATGGCTTTTTTTGACGATTTTAGAAAATTCGTTTTTGAGGTTGAACATCCTCGTCACTGCATTCACTGCGAGGGTTTAGATTTATCAATCAAAGAGCCGAAGCATCATCCCTCATATGAAATTACAACTCGGTGTAATTTAAATTGCGTTTACTGCTATTCCAGGGTTGCGTTACTAAACAAAACAGCTCCGAAGCCGGGCTATTACGGTGATCTGAATCCAAAGGTTATTACGATATCCCAATACGGTGAGCCTCTTCTAGCTGGAGTTGACAGGGTTGCCAGAATAATCGAAGTTCTGAGGAGCAGATTCGGAGATGTTAGAATAGATCTGCAGACGAATGGTACGATCGATTTCACGGAATTGGACGGGCTTGTGGATATAGTAATGATAAGCCTGGATGTCTCAAATGCAGAGAGTTACAGAAAGATAACTGGAGCCGATAGATTTAGCGATGTAATTGAGAATATAGAAAAAGCAGTTAACATGGATTGCATAGTTACCGTCAGATCTGTGCATCTGCCCGGTGTAAACGATAACGAGTTGGTCGAGCTTGCGGAGATGTTAGGCAAGATCGGAGTCGATGAGCACTTCATTCAGCCCTGCTCGGTTTACAACGAATGCTTGAAAGATCTGCAAGAACTCGGCTTTGACTTAGAGAGATCTGAGAGTCTTTACGATTATCTTCGGATAGTTCATAGATGTAGCAAGTTCGTTAAAGCTGTAATTCCGGGTTGTATAAAGGTGGTTTTGGATGAGATACTAAAGCAGTTGGATGATTTCGAAGATTTGAAATTCGTTAGAAGGAGTGCCATCGCAAGGAATCCTCCCCAGATAAGAAGAGACTGGAGATTTGTTGTTGAATGACTCAAAAAGATCTTATCAAAACTTTCCCAGCCAACGAACAAATGAGAGGGCAAACTCAAATTACCTTGAACTAAAATATGTAGGTGCTACCCTTTAACAGGCGAAACAGACACATCTACGCTCAGCCATAAGCTAAAAGGGTCAGTGCCATAACTACAAAAGCTAGAAATTATCAGATTACAATTTCAGCGGAGATAAGAAATAAAATTGTGATTGTAAAATTTGAGTATAAAAGAAAGACTATAAAGCTCGGCAATGCAGTAATTGATCTACGATGTTATCGAAGACTCAAAATTTCATGAAAGTTTCAGAGATCTTTTGAACAATTTTAGGCAGTGGTTGATTCCAACGGTTAATGAGTTCGTCTAGTTCTTCAGAGATTCATAACTTCAACGCAGGGGAAAACTAAAAGAGCTTTTGGAGCAGTACCTGTCCTCACCCAAATGTAAAGTTATCCCTGGCAATGGAGAATTTACACGTAGAGCTTTTGAACCGTTTGGAAGGTTTACCCTTCCAAGATTCAACGATATGATCATTTTAGCGGTTGCAGAAAAATATGGCGCTATAGCAACGTTTGATAGAAGGCTACGATCCAAAGCTTAATTCTGCCAGAATTACTATAGTTATGTTTTAGCTAATTAAAGATGAATTTTCGCTATCAAAACGAGCAGACAAACTGATCGATTCAAAAAGAATCTACGATTTTCTTGCTAATCGTTACCTGTGTTTACGGTATCTTTCTTATCGATGCATCTATTCATAGAGTGAGTCACGGTTACCTACTTTTACTTTCAGAAAACTATGAAACCAACCTCCTTTCGATGTATCTACCTCTAAGTTCGATCTCCTTGGCTCTTTCCAAAACTTCATCAGCTTTCTCATACTCCTCTCTGTAGCCTTCGATGAATGCTTCCTTAAGCTCCTCCCAGTTGTCAAAGCCAGCTTTTAGAGATTCGAAGTAAACGTGCAGATCGACACCTTTCGGTTCAACCCTATCTTCTATGAACGAAAGACCGAAGTCCACGAAGTATATCTTACCATCACAGAGTATCATGTTCATCGGGGTTATGTCCCCATGTATTATCCCGGCCTTATGCAACCTCGCAACCATCCTTCCGATTTCCCTACTGATCTCCTTGCTCATAACGTTCTTCACCGGCTCTCCCTTGATTCTCTCCATGATTATCTTATCACCCTCGATATCCAAAATTATGGGCGTTGGAACTCCGTGCTTCCTTGCAAGTGCGATTATCTTAGCCTCAGTCCTTGTTCTACTCCTCCTAAGGCTTTCATCAAGCTTCGGATGCCTGTAACGTTTCGGTCTTCGAATCTTCTCAACTACGTTCTCATAGATTCTTACTTCGGCTTCTCCTCCCAAATACACCTTGAGCAGTTTTCCGTATTCCACGATTATGCCTGGTCTGAACGAAATATATCCGTTACCGATCGTCGGGTATGGGTATTTAAAGAATCATTTTTAAATGAAGTGCGGAACGAATCCGTATTTCTCGTATATTTTTTGAGCCTTCTCAGATTTTATAAACTCCAAAAATCTTTCGGCGTTTTCTGGATTAGGAGCATTCTTCAGCTTTGCTATGTAGTAGTTCACCTTATCCCTCATATCGAGTTCCTCTCCAACTTCGATGTAATCCAAAGGCAGACCTCTCATCTTCGCGTACATAGCCTCGGTGGCCCAGACGGGCCCGACATCGCAAATCCCCTTCATCAGCCTTTCTGGGGTCTCCCTATGGTGAACGGTCGTAAGCATTGTCGTTCCGTTCTTTACCTTCTCTTCCATGATCTTCCTAACTAGCTCATCCCCACCAGCCCTTCTGTACATCTCGATGATGTATCTCGCAATGTCTTCATTCTCGGGATTCGGCTGAGAGATTCGAACTTCATCCCTCGCAAGATCGAGCAAAGATTTAATTTGAGCCGGATTATCTTTTGGAACCATCAGAACTATCCTATTGTGCAGGTAGACGAAGTAATCTTCAATTAAACCCCTTTCCTTCAACATCTGCATGGAATCCTCGCTGACGGATGAATAAACATCCGGAGTTCCGGGCAAAACCTTATCTCTAAACTTTGCACCACCAGCCAGTATCTGCCTGAGCATCAGTCTTGGGGGAAGAGTTTCGTAGAATATCTTCTCTATACCAGTCTCCTCCTTAAACGCTTGGATTAGCTCGTCCATCACCATGAACTGATTTCCGGCCATGAACAAGATCAGTTCAGCCTCATCGAGTATCTCAAGCCCGTGGATGTCATCCTCCCTTTCATCGGGAATCGTGGGCATCTCCATAACTTCAAATCGATTCAACTGCATTTAGAGATTACCGAAATATCCTCGCAACCTTCTCCCATCCAATCGTTAAAAATGTCATAAAAATACCCGCTTTTGATTCTTCCGTTCTGGTTCTCTAATTTTAGCGGAGAATCTTGGAATTCATCGACGGGCTTTCGGGTTTGTTCCGATACAGCTCATTTAAAATTTAACCATTAAAGCAAGCCCCACTGCTAGGATAGATCGAAACCTATCCGATCAGTGTTCAACGTGCTGATCTCGATTTCAACTATATCCCCAACCTTCAAATCCAAAATTTCATACTGCTCGAACTCCAACGTTATAAACGCATCAAACGTCGCCAACTCCTCAAGCTTCTTGGATATCGCCATACCCATCTGCATGCTGAACTCTATCAGACTTGCAGGATTCGAAAGATCCGCTTTGGGCAAGAGCTCTCCACCCTTCTCAACGCTTTTAAGATATAGCAGAACGTTTTTATCATCCTTAAGCTCGATTCTGACGATCTTAAACCTCATAAAAATTATCCACCAACCCACTCTACTTATAGATTTCTAAAGCAGGCCCAAAAATTCCAAAGCTTCAACCACACCATCACCGTTCGGCTTAGAAGTAACCAAATCAGCCACCTCCTTAAGCTTCAGATCGGCATTTGCAACGGCAATCCCAAAACCAGCGACTTCTAACATCTCTATATCGTTTTCAGAATCGCCTATGGCTGCAAAATCTTTGACATCGATCCCTATCTCCCTTGCAATGAACTCCAAAGCCTTACCCTTGCTAACGTTCGCATCCATTATGTGATAAGCGAATCCTGTATCTACGATCTTAACGTCCTTGGGCAAGAGCTTTCGAGCCTCTTCAATCGGAAAGGTTCTTCTGACGCACACCTCCGATTTCCTATACTCCAAATCTAAGAACTCGATTTTGAAGTGTTTGCTTAATATCTCCGCAGCTTTCAAGCACTTCTGCTTATCTCCGAGCACTATATCATCTCCATCGTAGCTAAAGCGGACAACTCCTCCATTCTCACATATCACGATATCCGAAACACCGATGAGCTTCGCGGTTGTTCTGGCGAAGCATGAGATGTTTCCAGTAGCCAAAACCACAGGAATCCTAAGCTTCCTAAGTGCCTCAACCGCTCTGCAGTTTATTGCCCTCTTCTTATTTGTCAGAGTTCCATCGATGTCTATGGCTATAGCCTTCGGCCTGAACACGGACAAGGGATGGTAGGTCAGCCATATAACGATTGTCAAAAGGTATTTTTATAGCAAAATGTTATCAGCTTAGGCATGAAACACCTCGAATTCAAGGACAAGTACAGGGAACTCCTCAAGAGTGGAAAGAAAACCGCTACAATTCGCCTGCAATGCCCATATAAGAAGGGACAGGAGGTTTTCGTTCATTGCGGTGGAGAGATAATAGGAACGGCCAAAATCATCGACATCCAAGAGAAAAAACTTGAAGAACTGAGCGAGGAGGATGCAAAAGCCGATGGATTTTCAAGCTTGGAGGATCTGCTTGAAGAACTCAGAAAGTTGTATGGTAACCCCGAAAAGGTTTACGTAATCAGATTTAAGTTTAAAGAGTTTAAGGAGGGGATAAACCCGCACGAGATGTATTACGGCGATGCCGATTTGGTTGAGATTGCCAAGCTAGCTCTGGAAAACCTTAAGCTGGACGGAAAAGATAGGGAAATACTCGAACTGTTCGTTAAAACTGGAAGCATAAGGAAGACTGCGATGAAGCTCGGTGGGCTTAAGAAGAGGGGCGTAATCCGAAAGATCCTTAGGAAGTGCTACAACGAGCTTAGGAAGAAAGGTCTGATTTAGGGGGTGAATTGTTATTAAGCTGAGAGATGTTAGGGAGAGTCTTTTCTCCCTGATTCTCTGCACATTCGGAGATCTCATCACAGGCCTTACGATGGGTTGCCTATCAAACAAGTTCGTAGTTTTGCCAGCTTTGATCATACTCATACCTCCGAGCATAG
>CAZBFC010000229.1:0-7856 GCA_964491095.1 uncultured archaeon
AATTCAGTTCCTATTGGAGGGGGCTAAGAGAGGTGAAAACGTCATCTACATCACCCTTGAGGAACCTGCAGATGAGGTTAAGGAAAATATGGAACTTTTAGGATTAAATATAAGCAATTATGATAATTTTTATATTATTGATGCTTCTCCAACCGGTGACATGAGCATATTCAGCGATATGTTCTTTGAGAATTTGGTTCCTGATGTTCAAGGCTTAAAGTCTGCACTTGAGGCGAGATTGGAGATAATAAAACCTAAAAGGGTTGTTATAGACCCTATAACGATGCTTGAAGTGGCCTCCAAGAGCGAAGTTGAATATAGGAGAGAGATACTGTATTTGTTTAAACTTCTGAGAGAGTTCAGCGCAACCACGATAGTTACGTCTCAAAGGACGGATGAATGTGCCGAAGATTTTATAGCGAGTGGGGTGATAGAGCTTTTAACGTTCGACGTTAAGGGTAAGGTCATAAGAGGTATTAGGATAAAGAAGATGAGAGGAACAGACTTTGATGATTCTATTCGCCCTTATAAAATTAAGAAAGGGGGTATTGAGGTTTACTGGACTGAAAATTTGTTCGAATGATCAGATATGCTCTCATCGGGAATAGAGAAGTTGGATGAATTGTTAGGTGGTGGAATTGACTTCGGTAAGATAGTCCTAATTGAAACCGTTACCGGAGTAGGTGACATCATAGCTTTAAACTTCGTTGCTGAGGCCTTAAAAAATAATATTAAAACTTTTATAATACTCGGAAGAAAAAGAGCTAGGGATGTTAAGGAATTCCTGAGGATGAGAGGAATCGATCATTCAAATCTTGTTATGGTTACTACATCAGAAAAAGGTGACAAGAAGCTGAATTTGGACGAACTGTTTTTGATAAGTCATACGATAAAGGATCTAGCAAAAAGATCCAAGTTTGGGTACATCGATATCTTACATATCTTGCTGGTTTTATACGATCCAAGAAAGATATACTCACTGTTTTCGGATATAGTATCAACTTTGAAAGATCTTGAAGTGACCACGGTTTTGACGATCGATAAGAGGTTTGCAGATGAAAGAACGCTTGCCATGTTTGAGGATTTAGCGGATGTTGTCATTGAGCTTGAGGAAGTTGTAGAGAGTTTAAAGGTTAGGAGGGGAATCAGAATTAAGAAAAACTGTCTTTTGCCACCTACAGACTTTTACAGTTTAAAGATCGATAAGGATGGATTTAAGATTGAAAGTTGATTACCTCTTCATACGCTTTAGGCATTTTATATAGTATCTTATAGGATGATTTATGTTGGAACAGTTCTCATCCGGATAGCAGTTCCCATAACTTCTCATGGTTTCACATGAAGGACATACGTATTCTTCACCCTTACCCCTCTGCCCGGCTATGTGTTCAACCTGATACCTCGTCTTATCCTCGTCGAAATCTGGAGCTGTCCTGAATATATTAACTACATCGTCTATACTGACACCTATGTTAAGCAAAAATGCGGCTATTGCAAATCTTGCAGAATGTGGAACGTTTAAACCATTCCTTAGATCGGAGAGTATCTTCTTCATACAGGGTGGATAACATTCGACTTTGATTCCCAAATCTTTAACGTCGAACTCTTCAACCTTTGTTTCGAATTTAAGTTTGAGACCGAGATCCATTTTGATATCGATCTTTTCACTCAAACGATCTCTAAGGTATTCTTCCAAAATTCTGATGAATTCACTCTTAGTTAGAAAGACGAAACCACCTTCAAGTCTTCTATTTACCAACTTCCACTCATCATCTCTTATCTTTACCGCCCCCTTTAGGTAATCAACAACATCCACTTTAAAAACATCTTTGGGATTATTTGCTACCTTAACCTTGATTCCAAAATCCAAGGCAACGATTTTAAGGAACTCTGCGCTTTCATTTTCGAGCATCTCTCTGTATCTCCTTGCCTCTCTAACGGCGAATTTATGCCTTAAAGCATCGCTCAAATTCGATACGGCGATCTTTGAAAATATGTAAGCTATTGTAAACTTCTTTGCAAGCTTGAGGTATCTGTAGTACTCGGTAGATCGAAATGGATAGTTACAGAATCTGAACATTTCAAATACATCCTTGGCTTTACTTCTACAATCCTTTACCTCGCATTCCACGCATAAAAACGTATTTGTCAGATTTTTAAGAACCTCAAGTTCGGGGCATCTTTCCCCCTTCAAAGCAGATTCAACGATCTTTATTCCGAGTTCTTTGGCGGAAGATACGAGTTCATCATCGGATTTCAAAATTTTATCCAAACTACCGTACTCGTATTCCAAAAACTTCCCGGCAATCTTTAAAAACGGATACTTCGCCAAAAAAGGTAGGATTGGTAAAAAAGGCTTCATTCTGCCTCTATTCTTGGAGCAAGAATGTATTCAACCTTCAACCTCCCATCAGCAACATCGAAGATCAGCCTGACCGGGTAGTTGTTTCCCAAGTATATCGTCAGTATATCTCCGGATGAGGCGATCTTAACGAACTCCTTCAGATACTCAACTGAGAACATTGATCTGGCCGATTCCTTGTTGAACTCTATCAGTTCCATCTCCCCCATGTGGAACGTGATCTTATCTATATCTCCTTCGGCTTCGATGTAAAATCCCGTCTCATCACTCTTGAATACTACGTGATCGCTTATCTTGTCAGCAGCCTGAATAGCCTTCTTAAATTCACCGGCATCCAGAACTATCTTTGCTGGCAGATCCAACTCTGGAATTCTGGGCTCCTTTCGAATTGCTGAGGGATCTATTAGTGCTACCGTATACTCAACGCTCCCAAATTTGACCTTCATGTGACTTTCATCCTCAACCTTCAGCTCCACAAGATCCTTCTTCTTTACAGCCTTCAATATATCGTAAACTCTATTTACATCAACTCCAACGGTCTTCTCCTCATCTACCTTGTACACTTCGAAAGACTCCCTGGGGATATCGACGATGACCATGGCAACGTTTGCCGGATCGACGGCTCGGGAATGTAGACCCTCATCTTTAAAGTGAAATCTAGCTTCGCTTACGAGTGAAACTATGGCTTTTGTTGCCGTTTTTATGACTTCACCGCCAAGTATTGCGTCTATCATGCATATCACCTCGAAAGATATAAGAATTACAATTCATTTATAATTTTTCCCTAAATCCACCAGATCCAGATTCCGTTGGCTGCATCAATTCTTCTTCCCTTTATCTTGCCCTCTATAGCCAATCTTTGAAGTCTCCGTAGTACCACCCTTCTGTCTACATTAAGCTTTTCTGCGATTTCAGAAGTTACGAGTGGAACTCCGGCATCTTTGAGAACTTTGACGATCTTTTCCTCTATCTCCATGTTTATTACTTGGATAAAATATATTAAAGCTTTTCGATATCGTTCTTAAGATGGGTGTCGACATCATGCTAGCATAAGTATTAAATTAAAAATCGTTAACGTTCGCCAAATGAAGGTTGGGATCGTGTTGAGAGACAAGGCCAGAGAGGTCTTCGTTAAGACCATATCAAGATTCTTCGATGTAGTTGTCTACAGATTGCCAGAGGATCTGCCAGAAGTTATCGATGACGAGATAAATTTTCCTGAAGAGCTATTTAAAACAGACATAATATTAAGCTACTCCTTTCACCCCGATGTGAACATAGAATTAATTAAAAAGGCTGAAGAACGAGAAGTCAAAATCGTTTTAATCGCTGGAAACTTCAAATTTTTGAGAAAGCTGTCAAATAAAATTAGGGTTATCGTTGAGGACGTGTGTTGCTCCACACTAGTCAAGGATTGCGAATTCTTTAAGAAGTTTGGAATTCCAGAATTTGAGGTTAGTATAGACGAATTTGACAGGCTTGAGGAAGTTAAGGTTGTAAGATCTGCTCTATGCGGAGCAACGTTCTTCGTTGCGGATAGGCTGAGAGGTGTTAGCATTGAAGAGGCACCGACGAAGGCTGGATATCTAACTCAAATATACCCTTGCTTAGCTTCTCGCGGAATTGGGGGTGGGATACATAAGGCTGCGATGATTCATAAGCTCGCGGTTGAAAGGGCAATTAAAAGAGCAATCCAAGAAGAATCGTAAGCAGTAAAACTGCGCTTATCGTTGCGTTTGAGTGAAAGAACGCAATCTGAATTCTCTTCTCATCGAATCTATCCTTTACAATGTAGTGTTCGTAAGTTAGCAAAATTGCAATGACGATTATTCCTATCGAAGCTTTAATTCCTATCAGTTCAATCAGAGCGATCGATATCAGCACCAAAAAAATTACGTGATTTAAAGCTGAAAGGATTAGGGCGAATTTAACTCCGAAATGTGCTCCGACTGAATGAATTCCATATCTTCTGTCGAATTCCAGGTCTTGCAACGCGTAGATCATATCAAATCCGGCGACCCAAAATATGACTCCCAAGCTCAGCAAAATTATAGCCCAGTCGTTTGGAGTTAAAGAGTCGGTTACCGCAATCCATCCACCTAAGGGTGCCAAAGCTAGGTTTAAGCCCAAAACGTAATGGCAAAGGCATGTCCAACGCTTTAGGTAGGGGTAAATGTAGGCAATGATCGGCGGAATCGGAGATAGCTTGAATGCAAGATCGTTTATTAGGTATGCTGAAATGAAGTAGACAGCCAAAGCGACTATTACGATTGCGTAAGCTTCCCTCAGCGAAATCAACCCTGCCGGAAGGTGTCGGTTTGCGGTTCTGGGGTTTAGGGCATCGATCTCTCTATCGATGATTCTATTCAGGGACATCGCAGCAGCTCTTAAGCCCGTGAACGCTAATAAAATTAGTATGAACAATCTTAAGCCAAACCAGCCACCCTTAGCCAAGAACGCTCCTGCATATGCGAATGGCAAGGCAAACAACGTATGTTCGATCTTTATAAAATCTGCATAGAGTCTGAGTTTTTTGATCATGGTCTGGGGATGACCCTATCATCTTAAGAGCTTTTCAATATCTTTCAAACTGTGCAAAACGTAATCGGCCAAATGTACAAACTCTCTATTTCTCTCGTTTAAGATTAGAGCTGTTTTCGTTCCGGCTCTTTTTCCAGCTATCAGATCGAACTTGTAATCTCCGATAACTATACTGCTTTCAGGCTTGGATCCTGCAAGCTTTAAAGCCAGGATGATGGGCTCGGGTGACGGTTTGGGTTTTGCATCTTCCCTCGTGATCACGAAGTCGAATTCAAGTCCAAACCTGTCTATTACTATTTCAACGCTCTCTCTGCAGTTTCTAGTAACGATACCCTTTTTTAAGCCCAAATCTTCTAGTAATCGCAGTACATCCTTTGCGTGGGGCATGAGGTTTGCAGTTAAGGCGGATCTTATCTCAAATTCCTTTAAAATCTCAAGCTTTTGTCGTCTTAAATTCCCGTCGAGCCTCAAAATAGCCTCAAGGATGTAACGATCCCTTATACCCAAAGCCCTTCGAATCGCATCAAAATCCAAATTCAATTCTATGAGGGTACCATCCAAATCAAAAATAAACGTATCAAGAGACGTAACTCTCGTCATCTTCAAATCCTAAGGAGATATCCTGCAACATCTTCGAAGCTAGACCGAGTAGAAGCTTATCATCGCCTATGATCTCCTTTATGAGCATGAGAGAGGCGGCTTCTTTCAACTCATAACTTTTAAGCTCGTCAAGTAGTCTGATCAGCTTATTTGCAAGCTTATATATCTCGGCTAACTTGGCTTCATCTTCAAGATCAATTTCATCTTCTTCCTCATCTTCGATGAAGATTATCTCCTCAATGTCTTCCATAGTTTGATCGAAGGCTAACGTATAATTTAAGTCTTTTGGTGTAACAACGAAAAAGTTTTAATTTCGAGCGGAACACTAGCTATTAAGCCACGGTAGCTCAGCTGGTAGAGCGTTGCCTTGGTAAGGCAAAGGTCGCGGGTTCAAATCCCGCCCGTGGCTTACTTTCACTATTTTCCAATATTTCGAAAAATGCCGATAAATTCGGTGTCTTTTTGTTAGGCCAGTCGGTAGTGTTACACCAATGTGTATGGTTTAAACAGTTGGATCGTGACCGATCGCTGTGTATGGTTTGAATACTCCATCAACATTATGGTATCACTACCAATAGTTGCATAACTACCGGCCGATCCACATACTGTTTGATCTTTCACATAAATTTTTGAAATTCGCAAAACTTATATCGGTACCGATATATCGGTATCGATATGGAAAAGATACCACGAGGTATTTTAAAGTACCTCATACTTAAGCTGTTGGATGAGCAACCCGATACCGGATATGGGATTATAAGCCGAATAGAGAAGAAAACTGGTTTTTGGAAACCATCAACTGGTTCGATTTATCCCCTCCTTGAAAATCTTGTAGATAAGGGTCTGATTGAAAGGAGCGAAAGTGGTGGAAAGTTCGTCTACAGATTAACCGAAAAGGGAAGGCAGGCTTTGGAGGAGGTTTATAAAGTTAAGGTGGAGACACTAGAAAAGATAAGAAATGCCCATATAGTTTTGGCCAAGATTTTTGATGATCCCGATTTACTCTTGGTGGCAAAGAGAATAGATGAAAAGATTAAAAAAGGAGGAATTCCGATTTTCGCTTTGATTCCACGAGATTTGATTGAAGTTCTGGAAAAACTCCACAAATCGAATGTTGACAAAAATGATGTTCTGGCCATCCTTGAAGATGCCAAACGCAGGCTTGAAGCTTTATTGAGGGAGGCAGATAAATATGAGTAGATCTATTTTGCTAACATTGATTGTTCTGGTACTCTTAATTGGCTTGGCTAACGCATCCAGCGAGATAGAGTTCCATGTTACAGTAGACAAAGATAAACTTCATCCAGGTGATGAAACAACTTTAACACTTTTTATTGAAAATGAGGGAGCCGTTAGTAATTTTTACTTAAACGAGAGTACGGCCCCAGCTTTGCAACTCGTAACCACGGCCAAAGATCTGAGGGTTAAGATCGAGGACGAATCCGTTCCAATTAAGGTCGAATCTGCAAATCCAGTGTTAATTGGTGATCTACCGGCTGGAAGAGTTGCAAAAGCCGTTTTTAAGGTTAAAGTTGACGAAAACGCAAAATTGGGTGAATACATGATTCCAGTAAGGCTGGAGTATACGAAGGTGGAGTACTCGAGTGCTGGTGCGGGAGTTGTCGTTACGTATTCCACTGACAACGTTGACACCGAGTACGTGAGGATCAATATAACGAAGAGAGACTACGATTTCAGCATTAGATCTATTAGATCGGAGCTCAAAACGAATTGTAGGGGTATAGTAACCGTTGTAATTCAAAATACAGGCCTAAACGAGTTTTGTGATGCCGTGTTAATACTCAACACCACTCCACCCCTGATGACCGATCCCAACGCGATGTCTGCATACATCGGTGATTTGAATCCGGGAGAAATCGCTAAAGCGGAGTTTAAGGTATACGTCGCTGAAGGTGCGTTAAATCAAACCTATCCGGCTACACTCATACTAAAGTTTAAAACCACTGGTAAAAGTTTAAGGGTTTTAACCAAGCAGATCGGACTGAATGTAGTCAGGGAGGATGTACTTGAAGTCCTAAGCGTGGAGAGCTTCATAACAGCACCGGTAGCAATTCCTAAGCAACAGCAATCATATTTGCAGGAGATCCCTACGCTACCATCTTTCATACAAAAGCAACAGCAAAGTAGCACAAAACCCATGATCATTCCGTCGAAGGGTTTCGTTAGGGTTAAGATTAAGGCGAACGAAGATATGAGCGATGTAATCGCCGTTCTCTCGTTTGACGATCACGCCATTCAAGTCGAGAACTCCCCTTACCTGGGTAATCTCAAAAAAGGTGATGTTAAACAAGCACTCTTCTACGTTAAGGCAACAGCTCCAGCTGGAGCTTAT
>CAZBFC010000230.1:0-1624 GCA_964491095.1 uncultured archaeon
GATTTGTAAACTACTGGGATTACGATTGTCTTGTTGACTAACTTACTATCTTTGATCGTGACTTTTACTGTGACGTTTCCTGGAGCGAATCTGGAACCCAAAATCTTCCACTTGACTATCGTAATGTTGCGATCTTCAGCAAATTTTAATGCTGCTTCGAGTTCTTCAATCGAATGATTTAACCTGACTTCTTCGGAAAACAGATCGTACAATTCGGTTACATTCCTCTCATTGAAGTATCTGATGAATAGCTTAATGTAATGCTCTGGCGGTAATGGTGTCATCACAGCTGGTGGAGGTTTCTCCTGCGGGGTTTGGGTTACGGGTGTTGAAATATTTTTCGGACTTTCCACACATAAAGAACTAAAAATAGTAATTCCCACAATTAGAGCAATTATCAACTTCTTCTTTTCATTCATAGTATCTCCCTAAATTTAAAGGTATATAAATATTAATAAATTAGACGATTACAGTTTTTTTACTAAACCTTATCAAGTCAGACGTTAAAAGGTTTGGTAAAACAGTGCATTAGTAGCTAAGTTTTATAGATTTACTTTGCTAAATGAAGAACGTATGGAGACTAAAAGTTTGAAGAGGTTACTACTTCTGCTTATCTTAGCCCTAGCATTTAGCTGTTGTAGTTAACACCCTTCCCATCCGATTGAATCTATTCTAACCTTAACAAAAACTCCTGCAAAAGCGCCACTAACTGAAACATCGACAGAGACTACTCCTACACCAGTGAAAACTCCGATAAAGAATGTATCGCAGATAAAGCCGATAATTACGACGATAGCGCCAAGCCCAACACCACTTACAACTGGTTCCTATTGCAATTCATACTCCAACGCCTTTCACGTTTGAGTTCGGCAAGAAATACCAAGCTAAGGTTGTTAGGGTGATTGATGGAGACACGATTGACGTTTTAATAGACAAGATTTATAGAATACGCCTTTTAGGAGTAGATTGCCCAGAAACTACAGCTGAGAAAAATAAACCGTATGAATACGATGCAATAACAGATCTGCAATATCTAGCAGAGTGGGGTCAAAAGGCTAAGGAATTCACGAGGAAAATGCTGCTTGGCAAAACCGTTTATATTGAATTCGACGAGCTTGCTGGGTTGAAGGGCTACTACGGAAGATATTTGGCTTACGTCTATCTCGAGAATGGGACTGATTTCAACGCTCTTCTAATTAAGAACGGGTTAGCAAGAGTTTACGTGGAAGGTACTTTTGAGAAGGAGAACGAATATCTAAAGCTTGAAAACTATGCTAAGACTCATAAAATCGGTCTATGGGCTTATAGCACTTACACGATTCCAACACCTACTCCAACTCTTACTTCAACAGAATCCGGAGTTAAGATAATTTACATCCACTACGATGCTCCAGGCAACGACTGGACAAATCCCAATGGCGAATATGTAGTGATAAAGAACTACGGTTCCTACCCGGTTAACTTGAAAGGCTGGAAGCCCAAGGATAAAGCCGGCCATATATTCACATTCCCAGATATAACACTTAAACCTGGAGAATCTGTGTATATCTATTCAGGAAGCGGAGTAAATACTGGGAATAAGTCATACTGGGGTGATGGGGCTATTTGGAACAATGATGGAGAT
>CAZBFC010000231.1:0-4772 GCA_964491095.1 uncultured archaeon
GACACGAGAACCGGTGACATTTGTTACGTTTACGCCATTACCGCCGTGACAATCTAGGCAGCTTGGGATATAAGCTGCATGAGCTTCTCTCCCGGGAAAAGCACCACTAGCATTAGCCTTGGCAAAGTGTATCCCAGTCCCTTTAAACCTATGACAAGCCTCACAGCTCAAATCCCAATGCGGCCCATGTAACGCCCTCGTTATCTCCATCTCTTCAGCTACACTCTTATGACAAACACTGCAATTAACATCATTCCCACCCCCTGATATATCCTCAACATAATGACTACCCTTGAGAATACTGACTACCTCCACATTCGAAAGGATGATCCCGGCTGATATTCCAACGATAAGGATCAGTGCCGCAATCAGAGACCTCATGTTCCCTTAACCTCCGTAACCTTCTTAAAGTTCGTTATCTTCAGATCGTCTATCACGATCTGAGATTCGTTGAGACCCGTCGTGGCATTGTAACCCAATATCTCGTGACTTGTATAGATATCCATACCCGTGCTCACATTGAACGTCATCCTAACGTTTATGTTTGCATGGCAAGCTAAGCACGCTTCGGTTGAATCTAAGAGGAGAGTGCTGTTGTTGACTTTTGCGATTGCATTTGCAATCAAAGGATTGTGAGCTTCGCAGAGCCCATTGTAAGTTGAATTCGAATAGTTGTATGAAGATGTTACGCCAAACATCGTGATGTTAAATCCTCCAGCGTAGGGGCCGGGTACCTTGGATGCTTTGGATGCGTTGATCTGGTGACACATCATACAAGCAACGCAGCTAGCCGCATGGGCTTCCTTACCGGGAGTGTAGTTTGTATAGCTACCGCTGACACTCGCGTACGTTATGCTCTTGTTTGCCCTGTGGCAATCCTCACATCTGAGATTCTTATGGGCGCTTAGCTGCAACTCTTCGTAAACATCCGCGTGACACTTAACACAGGGGACATCGTTTCCAGGCCCACTTAAATTATACCAAACGTGCTGACCGTGAAATATCGAGAGAGTGGAGGGTAGAATCAGAACACCCAAAGCGAATGCGATGATCGTGATCAGCAGGGGTTTTCCGTAATCCATCAATATAGCTAATATCGATCGATACTTAAAAACGTTTCTTGATGATGTTATGATGAGATTTTTCAATTGCCAAGCGATCGGCGAATTTACTTAACATCAAAATTAATTTCTATAATTAAATTAGCATGTTTAGACCTTCGATGAAGGCTTCGACCGAAGCCATTATTATATCCGTTCTTGCCCCCCTTGCGGTGACTATCTTATCTCCCCTCTTAAGCTGGATTATGACGTCTACGAGCGCATCCGTTCCGCCGGTTATGGCATCTACATGATAGCTGACGAGTTCTATGTCAGCATATTCCGAAACAACGTTCTTTATCGCGTTTATAGCAGCATCAACCGGGCCAAGACCAACTCCTGCGCCAACGTACTCCTTTCCATCTATCTCGAGGATTATGCTTGCGGTTGGAATTATATCCTTACCACAGACGACGTTCAAACCCTTCAGCTTGACCTTCTTCTCCCTCTTTATCTGAAGAACTGTTTCTATGATAGTTCTCACATCCGCATCCGTCACACGTTTACCCTTATCTCCGATCTCCTTGATCCTTGCCAAGATCTCCTTCATCTGTTCCGGCGTTGCTTTGTATCCAAGCTCTTTCATGATCGCCTCAACGCTCGCTCTGCCAGCATGTTTGCCCAAAACTATCGTTCTCTTCCTTCCGACCATCTCGGGCGATATAGGCTCATACGTTGCTGAATTTCTAAGGATCGCAGATGTGTGAATACCGCTCTCATGTGTAAACGCATTCTCCCCAACTATCGGCTTGTTCGGCGGGACGACAACTCTCGTAAGCTTTTCCACAAGCTTTGATGTGTCGTAGATCCTCTTCTTGTTTATCTTCGTTTTTATGCCGTATAAGACTTCCAGGGCTATGACCACCTCCTCAAGTGCTGCATTTCCGGCTCTTTCGCCCAATCCGTTCACGGTCACATGGATCTCAGATGCTCCACCCTTAACGGCATAGATGGTGTTTGCAGTCGCCAAACCGAAATCGTCATGTCCATGAAACGCTATCGGAACCTTAAATTCCGACGTTAGTTCCTTCATTATGGCTTCGCATCTCTCAGGGGTGAGGACACCGACCGTATCCGCAAATGTAAGCCTATCGGCCCCGGCATCAACCGCATGCCTGAAAAGTTCTTTTACGAAATTTAAATCTGCCCTTGAGGCATCTTCAGCACCAAACTCAACTATCAAACCCCTCTCCTTTGCATACTCAATAGCATTAACCGACATCTCGATTATATCCTCTCTCGTCTTATCGGGAAACTTGCTCTTGATGTGGATGTCGGATGAGGGAGCTACCATAAAAACGGAATCCGCATCGGCATCAGCAGCGGCATCGATATCAACCTTCTTGACCCTTGCAAATGAGCATATCTCAGCATTCAAACCGGCGTTTGCGATCTCCTTAATGGCCTTAAAATCACCTTCAGATGCTATTGCCATTCCGGCTTCGATTATGTCAACTCCCAAGGAATCCAAAGCTCTTGCAATTAACAACTTCTGCTCAACGGTAAGGGAAACACCCGGTGTCTGTTCTCCATCCCTCAGAGTTGTATCCAAGATCTTCAGCTCCACAAACCGCGTAAGACTATTGGTTAAAAATACTTTTGGTATTTGATAGCATAAATTCAATTGCCAAAACAAATCTAAGAATGACATTTTGATTATCAAAGCGTTTTGAGGGATTATCTAACCCGTTGATTAATCCCTTACAATGCCTATTTCATTCTGGTTGTACATTCTATAGGGTTAACGTTTAAAACGATTCGAGAACATCGTGCATGATGATTGACATGAAAAAGTCTGCATACATTCCAAGTGTCATCTGGCAATACCACAAACTTCATAAACTCAAACATAACAGATAAGTATGAAGATAGAAATGCAAAGTATCTCAACGCCGCTTAAGATTGAAAAACGCATACTTCCAACGATGAGGGCCCGTGGCTCAGCCTGGTTAGAGCGTTCGCCTGATAAGCGAAAGGTCCGGGGTTCAAATCCCCGCGGGCCCATCTGATTCTCATACTTCTGCAAAAGATCGCTTTGTACTACAATTTTGACCAAAGTCGTCAGATGGTCTAAGAATGAAACAATTTTTTATATAGTATAATATTTAAAACAATTATCATATTCTGATAGAAAACTTTATATCCATGATGATAAGAATTACCATACAGGTGTTGTGTATGTTGAGTGTCTGTGAAATTGAAGTCTCTCCCAAGGTAGTTTACTTCCGCTGTGCCAAAGGAAAGTACTGTTTTCCCTGCGTTAACGGTGTATGTCCGTTTGGATTGGATCTCATGCGGGACTGTTTCCCAAAGTTCACTCCTGAGATAAGAGCCCTGTTTAACGAACTCATAGTCCTGAGATCTAAGGTCGCAATGATGAACGGCTCGTCGAAAGCTTAACTTATCATTCGCAAGCTCCTGAATTTATATTTTATTTTTATTTATTAAAAATATATTTTTAAAATTTAAATTTGATTTCAAATTTGATTCACTCTTACTGAATTAGCTTTATCCTAATAGAACGATACTGATAGAATTATGAACGATTAAGAGGGTTTAGATCGAGGTGATAGAATGAAAATTCTGGTATGTGGTAAGGGTGGTTCCGGAAAGAGTACGGTGTCTGCGTTGATCGCAAAGTCCCTCGCGAGTAGGGGCTATGATGTTCTGGTTATAGACGGAGACGAATCGAACCTAGGCCTATACAGATTGCTCGGGGTTGAACAGCCAAAAGAGTTCATAGAACATTTCGGTGGCAGAAAGAAGGTTAAGAGCGAGATGAAGAAGAGCAAGCTGTTTGAAAAACCGTTGGAGCTTGAAGAAATCAGGGACTACGTATCCGAAAAGGGTAGGATAAGGTTCCTAACGATAGGGAAGATAAGGGAGTTCGGCGACGGTTGTGCGTGTCCGATAGGAACTCTACTGAGAGGTGTTCTAAAGAGTCTCAAGTTCGATGGATTCGTCATCGTCGACACCGATGCGGGAGTTGAACACTTTGGAAGGGCGGTCACAGAGGGTTGTGATCTGATATTTTACATAATAGATCTGACGTTCGAATCGATAGCTCTGATCGAGAGGGTTGAGGACATGGCTAAAAAGGCTGGAAAGAATGTCTTCTTCATTCTGAACAAGGTTGATGATAACATCAAAGATCTCATGCTCAAGCAGATCGACACCAGCAGACTTTTGGCAGTAATTCCGATGAGGAAGGAGATCTTCGAATCTTGCTTGAAGGGTGAGGAGCTGGATGTAATTCCGGAGATCGAGGACGTTGCAGAATTCCTGATAAGGCAGGCTCAATAAATATTTTTAAATCTCGATTCTCCTTACGACTTCATCCCTAACGCTGGGTTCGTAGTACGAATATGCAACGCTTACAAGCGGAGCCTTAGATGAGACGACGAACAACGGCTTTGCGTAGAATTCGAAATCGGCCTTTTGGACATCGAAGTAGAATATAACCTTCCTATCTGCTATCTCGTACCTCTTGCAGTTTACCTTTTTAAGCGACTCTTCATCCGGAACGAAGCCCGTGGGAACGGCCACATCTACCACAGCCATCTCAACAGGGAGGGAGCATTCGTAGTGTACATCTATCTTGAGAATCCCCTTCTCCTCAAGCTCACTCGTATCGTAGCTGACGTTCAGCTTTATGGGTGATTCGACCTTTGG
>CAZBFC010000232.1:0-8797 GCA_964491095.1 uncultured archaeon
TACTGAAGAGGCTAAAACTTGAAAAGAGGGAGTAGAGAAAGGAGTGGACGGAGATAGTTCGAAAGCTCAAGGAACTCAAGGAGGAGGTTACGATAGCCGTCGTCGGCAAGTACACCCACGTTAAGGACTCCTACATAAGCATCAGAGAGGCGTTGAAGCACGGAGGAATAGTTGCCGGCTGTAAGGTAAAAATCCTTTGGATCGAAAGCGAAGAGCTTGAGAAATCCGACGAAATCGAGATAGATGCCGATGGAATTTTGGTGCCCGGCGGATTTGGAAAGAGGGGAGCTGAAGGTAAGATCAAGGCTATTCAGTATGCTAGGGAGAACGACATTCCATTCCTAGGAATTTGCTTTGGATTCCAGCTTGCAGTAATCGAATTTGCGAGAAACGTGATCGGCTGGGAGGATGCGAACAGCAGTGAGCTCGCGGAAACTTCCCATCCAGTGATAGATCTACTGCCAGAGCAAAAGGAGATCGATGCGTTGGGCGGAACTATGAGGCTTGGAGAGATAGAGGTTACCGTAGTCCCGGGCACGATGGCATACAAACTATACGGTAGGGAGAAGATATACGAGAGGCACAGACATCGTTACGAGGTGAATCCAGAGTACAGAGAAGATCTTGTGAAGCACGGATTGGTGATTTCGGGCTATTCGGACAACGGCAGGAGGGTAGAGATAATCGAGTATCCGAAGAACAGATTCTTCTTCGGAACACAGTTCCATCCCGAATTCAAGTCCCGTCCGTATGCACCATCACCGCCTTTCGTAGGTTTCGTCAAAGCCGCTTTGGAATATAAGCGAGAGAAACGGTAAATTTTTAATAAGTTTTTTTCTATAATAATTTGAAATATTATCGCTAAGCGACAAACATTTATAATTTTTTCGAAGCCTAAATTGGATGATGTATAGAAACACGTATCTGGATAAGGTTGGAGAATTGTTGCAGAAGGCTATGGAGGTTGCAAATGACATCGAAAAAGCCGTGAAAGACCTTACAGACGAGGAAAAGATAAAGGAGATGTTCAGAAATGACGTTGAGTTTATAATGGATAAATTCTACGGCGGAGATATAACGGACAAGGAAGCTCTGAACAACTTAAAGATGCTCAAGATATATGCAATCTCTCAGTTAAGCACACATTTCAAGCGAATAGTTGAGGTTTTGGACGATTTGGAGAAAAAGGTTAGAAGGTTGAAGGAGGAAGCTTCAAAGCAGGAGGTTATGGCAGATCTAGTTGAGGATATAGTGAATACCATTAAGAAGGCTGAGATGGAGTTAAAATATTAGAGTAACTCCAAGTTTCTGAGAACCTCTTCAACCTTTTTGGTCTTTTCTTCATCCAATTCGACAAGCGGCAACCTTGGCTTTCCGGCTGGGAGTCCCATAAGCTCGAGAGCCTTCTTCACAGGAATTGGATTGGTGTCTATGAACAGAACGCTGAAGAGTGGCATCAATCTATAGTGGAGTTCTCTCGCTCTATCGATGTCACCCTCCTTAAAGGCTAGGTACATCTCCTTCATCAGATGCGGCGCCACGTTGGCTGCAACGCTTATAACACCCTTACCACCGAGCATGAGAATGGGCAATGTTAAGAAATCATCACCGGACAGCAGAACGAAGTTGTCTGGAGTTCTCCTTATGATCTCGGCGATCTGTTTCAGGTTTCCACTAGCTTCCTTTATTCCGATTATGTTGTCGAAGTCGTTTGCAAGTCTTTCAACAACGTCGGGCGTTATGTTGCAGGCAGTTCTGCTCGGAACGTTGTAGATTATTATCGGAATGGATATCTCCTCGGCTATCTTCTTGTAGTGCTGGTACAGTCCCTCCTTGTTGGGCTTGTTGTAGTACGGAGTTATGAACATCGCCGCATCTGCACCTGCCTTCTCAACCTCCTTACCCAGGAATATTGCCTCTCTCGTCGAATTCGAACCAGCTCCGGCTATAACTGGAACGTTGGAAACCTCACAAACGTACTTTACGACTTCGATGTGCTCCTGATAGCTGAGCGTTGCCGATTCTCCGGTTGTTCCCGCTGGAACTACAGCATCCACATGCTTCTCAACGTAGTCCAAGAGCTTTGAGAGCCCTTCGTAGTCTACTTCGAAGTTCTCCTTGAAAGGCGTTACGAGGGCGGGAATTACGCCTTCAAACATTTACCCACCCTCTGTTAACCTTTCTTGTTATATAACCGGCCACCCTGTTCCTAACCTTCTTGCTCTTTATGTTCGTTAGCTCCTGGACTAATTTCTTATTTATGTCGAAGTCGCCGGTCCATATGTCCGGATACCTCTTCAACAACTCCATGGCTATATTTTTAATGTAAGCGGGTTTAACCGTCCCCATTCGATCACCTCCCCTACGATTTAGATACAACCTTATTTAAGTTTTCCCAATCGAAATAGATTTTACAGCTTTGACCGTTTTGATTTTATGCCTGCCAAGATGGTGGATATTTCGAAGAAGGAAGATGTTATAAGGATTGCGGTGGCTGAGGGATTCATAAAGCTTAGAGAAGAGACCGTCAAAGCGGTAAAAGAAGGTAAGGTCCCGAAAGGAGATGCACTAACGGTTGCAAGCGTAGCAGCAATGCTGGCTGTTAAAAAAACTCCTGAGCTTATTCCGATGTGTCATCCAATTCCGATAACATCTGTGGATGTGGATTTTGAAATCCACGATGAAGGTGTAAAGGTTAGATGCACCGTCAAATCCGTAGGCAAGACGGGTGTTGAGATGGAGGCATTAACGGGTGTAAGCGTAGCTCTGCTGACCATTTGGGATATGGTAAAGGCTTTGGAGAAGGATGAGAGCGGAAATTATCCTCATACGAGAATCGATGGAATAAGAGTTATCGAGAAGATAAAAATTGAGTAGCTCAAAATTCATTCTTGCAGCAAGAAAATATCAGTCGAATATTTTCATCCTAACCTCCTTGAATTCCTTGTAATACTTCACGATATCCTTTCCCTCAACGAACGGAATTCCCTTCTCTTCAGCGTATTCCTTGGCCTTTTTCTTTGACAGAGCCTTTCCCGTTTCAGCATCCAGCATCTCGCAGATCGCAACTGCTGGAGCTATTCCAGCCATCTCAGCCAAAGCAACACTCAACTCCGTTTGTCCAACCCTTTCGTAAACCAAGCCGTCAGCGGCTCTAAGCAAAGCCACATGCCCTGGGCTTCTGAATTCACTTCCGAAATCGAACGTCTTCCCGTTAAACATAACGTAATCTACCACTTCCCCGATCCTTCTAATCGTTAAAGCTCGATCTCTGTCAGTTACGCCAGTAAAGGTATCTCTGTGATTCACCCACAGCGAGAACGATGAGCGTGAATCGTACTTTATATCATGGGCATCGGAAACTTTGGCGAGTTGTGGCATCTTTTCACTCGCAACTTTCAAAACATCGTGCATGAAAGGCAAACCCAACTTCTCCGCCGCTACGGGATGGATTGCAACACAGATGAGTCCTCCTCCGTCGATCCTCATCATAGCAACATCCTTCGGAGTGACGGTGATGGCCGGAATTGCAATATCCGTTTCACCCTCCCTATCGTCAAAATCGTAAATCAGAACTGGTTTTCCCATTCTGAACTGCTTAAGTGCATCTTCAATCATAGTATCACCTCCACCTCAACATAATCTCCATCCTTAAGCTTGAGAGCATCTCTAAGCTTTACGGGAGCTATGACCTCCAAAACATCCTCAGGATAGTGAGTTCGCTTGGGCATAACTATGGCACCTTCAATCCCGTCGATCTTACATTTAAAGGCCTTAACTTCACCAAACGTTCTGTCAGGGGTTGAAAAACCTTCAATAAGAATTCCTTCCTCCTCATCGAGCCTACGCCTAAAGTAAAGCTGTTCCTTAGGAATCTTAAGATTTAGGGTGCCAGGATAGGGATCGAACCCTAACTTCTCGATAAATTGCTTCCTGTAACCATCTAAAGATACGTAATATCGCCCCTCCCCAACTCCACTGAAAACCTTTCCCTTAATGGTGATTGTTCCTTCATCCTCAAAGATCTTCTTGTAATCCAGATACTCCTTGTACAGCAGCCTCTTACCTTTCTCAGTAATTACGATAAACTGTCCGTCCTTGGTGAGGATTCTCTCAATTAGACCTTCATCTTCGAGCTCCTTGAGTTTTCTTGCGGCTGTCTGCACACTCTGACCAATTTTCTCAGCTAACTCCTTCGAACTGATCTTCAAAACCTTCTTCGTAGCATTCATCAACGCCAGTTGTTTCAGTACCTGTAGCATCTCATAAACGAGATACATCTCATCTATGTAAATGTTTTGGAATTTACCTTGAGCAAAGAAAAAAAATAAAATATAAAAAATAATAAAAATTTGATACTACTGGATGATTTCACCCCTTTCGATCTCAGAGTCAACGATTTTATCAAATTCAGACTTTGTGAGATACTTTGGCTCGTAAACAGCACCTAGGCTTTCTATGGTTGAAACAAAGGCTCTTAAATGATTTCTTGAACCTTTCATTGGGTTCCCGTAGACCATCCTTATGTCAGATTTGGTCGTGTCGTTTACGCACCTCTGTAGGTCGACTATGTCCAGCTCCTCTACCATCGCTCCAATCTTTAGAGCATCGAGTTCAGACTTCATACCCTCCGCAACTAGCTTACCGTATAACTCTTTAAATTTGGGATCGTTGAAAGCTCCGGTACTGTTGTTCTTTGTTGGATTGTCCAATCCATAATTCTCGATTAGATGAAGTATCGCCTCCATGTGTCTCTGCTCGCTTTCGGCTATATATGTAGCAGGTCGGATCTTTCCTGATCCGTTAGCGGCTCGATTGTATCGGATTTGGCAGTTCATGCATACCTTTGTGTTGGGTTTGGCCAGCACATCCCGCCAGGAGAAGAACGATTGCCAGTACGGCAAATCTTTTCATTATATTACCATAATTATAGAAATTTACTTATATAAGGTTTTGGTGGAGGTATCAGTTTAAAAAATAAACCTTAAAAGCTCAGAACGTGTAACTCCGTTTTATGGACGAGAAGGACAGGAAGATAATCTCGATACTTCAGAAGAATGGAAAGGCTACGCTTTCTGAAATAGCGAAAGAGGTTGGTCTGTCCGTTATGGGTGTGAAGAAGAGGTTGAAAAAGTTGATGGATAACGGAGTTAAGATTAAGGCCTTGCTCGATGTGGAAAAGCTTGGTATCATAATTGCGATAATAGCCATGGAAGTAGAGAGTTCGGAGGCTTTGGAAAGGATAATAGAGAAGTTCAAGGATTGTCCGAGGATAATCAAGTTCTTCGTAACCACCGGAGGATACAACCTGTTTGCACTCATATTTGCCGAGGACTACTATTCTTTGGAAAGTGTGAGCCTTGAGAGATGTTCTCTAAGGTCTCAGCCTGGAATAAGGAGGTTCGAGATCTATCCGGTGCAGAGGATATACTACGATGGTCTGCTTGATGTTAAGGTTACGAGTGATAAAAGCAGAGAAATTGCTCCTTGCGGAGTTTACTGTGGAGATTGTAAAAGGTATCTTGAGAACAGGTGTTTGGGCTGTCCGGCGACGAGGTTCTACAGAGGGAAACTTTAGTTTAAAAATTAAACCGATAGAATTTTATACATTTAAGTTTTAAACCATTTGAGGGTGGGAGTCATGAGAGTTTTGGTGCCATTGGATTTTTCAAAAGAGGCTGAGAGGGCATTAGAATTTGCAGAGAAGAACGGATGGGAAGTTATAACCCTACACGTGCTTGAAGAGGGTTTGCTTGAAAAGATATATCCGTTCTTCTCCTCTCCAAACCTGGACTTCAAGAAGTTCGTTAAAGAAAAGAAGATGCAGGCTGAAAAGAAATTAGAAACATATCCGGCAAGTAAGAGGATCGTAAAGATTGGAAAGTGCTGGAAGGAGATAGTAAAAACCGCTGAAGAGGAGAACGTGGACATGATAGTAATGACTAGAAGGGGAAGCGGTTTGGAGGAGATTCTAGTCGGCTCGTGTGCTGAAAGGGTTGTAAGACATTCCAAAAAGCCCGTTTTGGTTGTATGAGGTGATGCCATGAACGCAGTTACTGTCTTTCTGATATGGCTAACTGGGTTGATAGCAGGAACCTTGGGTGGTCTACTTGGAATCGGTGGATGTGTCATAATGCTACCGGCTTTAGCCTTCATCTTCAAGTACCCTCTACCAGTCGCAATAGGGACGACGATAACGGCAGTAATACTAACGGCAACCTCTGGAGCCCTAGCCCACATAAGGATAAGGAACGTGGACTATTCAACGGCGAAGATCGTCGCCGTAAGCGGTGCCATCGGAGCTGTGGTGGGATCTGTAATATTCTTCTACGTGGCAAACCAGCTATGGCTACTGAACGTGATCTTGGGATTGGCATTCCTGTACGTCAGTATCAGGATGATATACGAAGGTATATTTCAGAGAAAACTGCCAGCTAGGGAGGGGAAGGAAGTTCCAGGTTCAGCCACTGCCAAGTCTGTCATAGGATTCTTCGTTGGGATAATAACCGGAATCGTTGGATTGGGTGGTGGATACGTCCTAGTTCCTTCGTACATATACCTTCTGGGCTCTCCAGTGAAGATCGCCGTTGGAACGTCGCTTGCATCCTTCATAAGCATGGCTGTTGTAAGCGGAGCGTTCAAGCTCTATCAGGGTGTTGTCGACATCTTGGCAGCTGTATGCCTAGGAATCGGAACTATAATAGGCGCTCAGATAGGTGCAAGGCTGACGAAGGTAGTCCCTTCGTGGGGGATAAAGGCCATATTTGGATTCGTGTTCCTGGCAGTGTCGCTGAAGTTCCTGTACAACGGTTACCTAGCATACATCAAGCTTTACTGATCAGCGATAAAATGGATATCTAGTTCAGCATGCTAAGGTGTAAACTTTCAAGCTAAAATGATAACCTGAAAGATCAAGCTCGAATAGGTGAGGAAATGCCAAACCCAGCAGTGATAGCAATCGTTTCGTTTGTTGTAGCATTCACATTCGGCTTAGGAGGACTCGGATCGGCTGTGGCTCTCATACCCATTCTCGTTTTTCTCGGCGTTCCATTCACGATCGCCAGAGCTACTGGTCTCTTCGTAAACCTCATAACCACAATCTCAATCACAGCTTACAATTTGAAATCAAAAAACCTGAGCTTTGGGTTAGCTGTTCCGGTAGTATTGACATCCATAGTCTTTGCTCCGATAGGTGCCTACGTTTCTTTCATAGTTCCCGGAAAAATCGTGGGATTTATCTTCACGGCTTTTCTATTTTTTGCGGGAACCATCACTTTTATTCCAAGGAAGAGAAAAGCATACAGAACTGACTGTTCCAAGTTCGTTCCGGCTGCAGTTGGTGCCCTGGCAGGATTTTTATCCGGTCTGCTTGGTGTTGGGGGAGGTGGGATAATTTCACCGATGCTGATGTTGTACGGTCTAAATCCAAAGGTTGTAGTCACATTAACAGCTTTCAGCGTTCCCTTTAGCTCATTTGCCAGTTTCCTAACTTATTGGAAACTTGGCGGAGTTAACTGGTCTTTGATCTTAGCATCGGCAGTTCCAGCGATCTTTGCGGGATATACATCCGGGTACGTAACCCACAGATACCTGAGTTCATCAACCGTAAGAAAACTCCTGGGAGTTATATTCTACATCCTCGCAATCAGATTCATCCTGATGTTGATTTAGATCCTTACGTACAACTTACCCTTGGCTTTCCTTTCGGCATGATCTCCGGAGTAGACCTTGAATCTACCTTCAAACTTCTCTCCTTCAATTTCTGGATTTTCCTCTTCTCCTTCCTCGAAGAATCCGGGCAAGAGCTCTTCAACCTCGTTGACGACTATGGCTCCTCCGATCATAGATGCTCCAAGCCTGGCCTTAGCCTTGTTCAATACGATAAGACCTCCTCTCATGCAGACCCCCGCAAACTCATCTGCCAATCCTTCGACTGCGATCTTTCCTCCCCTCATATAACTTCCAAGCTCCTTGCCAGCGTCACCTTTAACGATTACGGTTCCCCCGCTCATTCCCCTCCAATCTCCACGATAGCTTGCGCATAGATAATCTCCGGCGTTTCCTTCAATAAAGATCTCTCCTCCTCTCATGTTTAAAGCAGAGAAATGCCCAACATCTCCTTCGACGACTATTCTGCCACCGCTCATAAATGCACCAAGGTACATCCCGGCGTTACCCTTGACGATTATCTCGCCCTCCCGCATTCCAAAACCGATCCTCTTTACTCTGCTCATGTCTCCTTCAAATATTAGTCTTGGAACATCCGATTTCTCAACAAAAACATCGAAAAATTCGGAAAGCTTAACCTTCCGATTCCCATATTGAATCAGAAGATCTTCGATCTCTTCAACGCTCTTTTCAGCGATGATATTGGGCAAAATCCCCTCAACCTCCAAACAGATGTCCGGCTTTTCCTTGAGCTTCAAAATCACTTCACGCATATCCTTTCACTCCTTCTGAGCTCATCCTCGCCAACAACATAATTCGAAAGACTTACGGAATAGTATCGCTTGAAGTAGTAGTCCAGATCCTTATCTATGAGAGATCTATCCACCCTGTTCATCGCATCGACCCAGAACGTCTTGCCGTACGTGACTTTAACGATCTCCCCCTCCTTAACCAGTATCTCCCCACCCTTGATCGTAAGGTAAGCGTTGCTTAGAGCTTTCTCAAGCTTCTCGTAATCGTTGGGATCGAACTCCAGCGGGTTTATGTCGTAAACCGCTATGTCGGCATCCGCTCCAACTCCCAGATGACCTTTATTTGGCATGCCAGCAGCCTTTGCCGGATTTGCTCT
>CAZBFC010000233.1:0-4435 GCA_964491095.1 uncultured archaeon
TACTTCCTTATTGTCTGTCACATCATATACTCTTAAGTAAACATCTATACCATTACTACCTCCAAGGGATAGTAACATTCCTCTTAAGTGGTAGTGAATGACTATTTTACACCAGTGATCATCTGCAGTATATGTAAATCTATCCCAAACCCTCCCATGTGCCCAGTAACTGCCATAAGGTCCTTCAGCTCTCGACCAAACATGGATTTCGTCACCTTTTATCCAAGCATCGCTAGCTCCAAAACCAGCGCCGCCATGATCAGCTTCACCACCATCGGCAGATGGATCAGAGTGATAATACAGCTGATATTACGTTTATTTCGATATCGTTTGAATTCTTCCATTTCGACTTACGTTGCTCTATTTGTATCATTGCTTTCTTATATTGCTCTTCTGATTCTTTAATAACTTGCTCGAATTTCTTCTTTGCTTCTTCCTTAGATATTTTTCCGGCATCAATAGTAGTAATGTTTATTTTATCGTTTGGTGAGCTATTTGATCTATCAGACACTGGTGTCCCCATAGTTTCACCTAGTACAGTTCCAACTGCACAGCTAAGCAAAGCTAACACTACTAATAAACTCATAAATCCTTTCCAAACCTTCATTTTACCACCTCTTTTCCTGCAAATTACATTTAGATCTAACTCTATAAGTATTTTCTGACCATATAATGAGAATAATATATTTAAGAAAATATCAATAAAATTATAATTCTCAACATATGGTCAGAAAGTTTATATATAATTTAACCATAAGTTAAGATATGAAGAAGGTTGTAAAATTGGTGACCATGCTTGCAGTTCTATTGATGATTACATCAGCAGTGGTAAGTGCTAAAAAGGTCTCAATTCAGACGGTTTACGACATGATAACCCAAGGAGAAACGGACTGGTATTGCAAGTACATATCGTCGTCGAGCTTTAGCGTATATCTAGTTTGGAACAATCCATCCAACAGCTTAACGCTGACGATTTACTCACCTAATGGCGACGTGTATGGCTCATACCACGATGCTGACGATGGCAGTATTGATGGGAAGATAACCTTAGACGTGGAAGATGCAGAACATGGTACTTGGTACTTCAAGGTTTACGGCGAAGATGTCAGCGGTGTACAACTATACTCCCTAACGATAACATGATTGGTCTTAGGCTATTAGCACTATTCTTGATTTTCCTAGCTTTAACGCATCTTTCGCTAGCTGCCAAAATCAAACCGGCCAATATAAGTGATGAGGAGCTTAGGAAGATAATAGAGACTGATCCGGCGGATGAGATAAAGATTTCATTCTGGGATCTCCCACTTTGGATTAAGATTTACGAGATCGTTGCAGTAATTTTGAGCATCCTAGGAATCTGGAAATTTCTGCCAATAGTCATAACTAAGATTAAGTCAGCATTGGAGAACGCAAAAAGGCGGAAGATATTAAAGATTATTATGAAAAATCCAGGAATTAGCTTGAAAGAGCTTGAAGAGCTTACAAAAATGAACAGAAGTACCTTGAGATTTCACCTCAATCTTCTGGAAGATGAAGGTTGGATTTGTTCCATTAAGGCGGGAAAACATAGGTTGTTCTTCCTAACCAATAGCAATTACATAGATCTTTCAACACTCGTGAAGTCGGAGAGAAAGAAGCAAATAATCGAATTGCTAAACCAGAATGGGGAGCTAACAGTTAAGGAGATCGCCAATAGATTAGGAATTAGTTACAAAACAGCACATAGACACATCTCCGAGCTTAAAAGCATGGGTATTGTAAAGGTGGATAATGGGACTGTAAGAATTTTTAAATACTTTAAAGTTTAATTGCTTTGAATTGCATTGATTTCATGTGATAATTTCCGGTAGATTCAGAGTTACCATCGACTGTTGCTTTGAATATATTCTAATCAATGACCACAAACGTGATATAGTTATCGTTCAAATTTAGCATGATGGATATCGACTACATATTTGAAGATGTAGTCGTAAAACCCTCAAACGCTCCAAAATTCGTTTTGAATGGTGAGGAAATTGACATCTGGAGTGATGAGTACATAAACTACCATTCCAAGAGCATAGTCGAATATGTTAGAGAAGCTCTGCTTGAATACGAGAAGAGAGGGGAAGACCCATTCCCTGAAATTGTAGGTAAAGCCGTAGAGAAGGAGATGGTCAAAAATGCTCTGATGAGCGGTTCCAACATTCTGTTTAAGGGTAGAAAGGGTTACGGCAAGACTACCTTCAGCAAGGCCATAGCAAAGCTTCTGCCGGAAAAGCTTCTGGCGATAAAGGGTTGTAAGATTCACGACGACCCTACACGTCCAACTTGCTTCGCATGCAAGAGGAAGGTGCTCGAAGAGAACGTGGTTGAACTTACATGGGTGCCAAGAAAGTGGATAAGGATTCCCGGCGATCCGATGATGACCACGAGACAGCTTATTGGTGGTATAAGCATTCAGAAGATTAGGGAAGGTTACGATTTGGATCATCCTGAAGTTTTCACTCCCGGCAGAGTTTTAAAGGCTCATAGGGGGATAGCGTATTTCGATGAGCTTGGAGCGATTCCTTCGGCTTTGCAAACGCTTTTACATGAACTCTTGGAGGAAAAGCAGATAACAACGCCTGAAGGAGACATAGTCCCGATGAAGATAGACACGATATTCATAGCTTCAACAAATCCGGCCAACTACAAGGGAGTTGCAGATATTAAGGAGCCTCTAATGGATAGAGTTGAGGAGATACCTATCGGACCTCCCGAAACGCTTGAGGAGGAGATAGAGATCGGATTAAGAAATATGAATCTAAAGACCGGAGCAATTCTGCCGGACTGGCATCTAAAGATATTAGCAAGAATCGTTAGGCTTGCGAGAAATAAGAACGAATGTAGAATTGCAAGCAGAATAGAACTGGAACCTTCCTGCAGAGCAACCATAAAGCTTTTCGATCATTTAAGAGCTTCTGCCACAAGAAGAGGACATAGGTGTGCTATGCTCATAGATTACGGTAGAAATTACGAGATAGTTAAGCTCGGTTTGAGGAGCAGGATCGAGTTGGATTATGAGGATGACATGTCTAAGGATGATGTGATAGTTAAGCTGACGGAGGAGGCCATAAACAAGACGTGCTCCGAGATATACAACGTGATTCCACGAGATATGTTTGGAAAGCTCATGGAAGATCTATCCGATCTGTGCAGTGAGCCCATAAGCGTTGAGGAGGAAATCGACTTCAGAAGGTATGAGAACCTGTATAAGGTGTTGGTTCTTCTCGCCAAATCGCCTGACGAATTAAACTCCGCCTTTGAAATTCTGTTGGAATCTATAAAGCGTTGTACGGGTTTGATAGATAGGGTAGATTTTGGAAGGTATGTCTATGCCGGCTACGATTGGGAAGCCTGAATGTAAATTGTGCGAGGAGAAGGATTTCCTAGATCAGAACCTCGCAAAGGATCTACTTTACTCGATCTTCAATCCGTACTATAGAGAGAAAGGCAGAATAAACCCAGCAGAGTTCATAAAGAAGCATCTTAGTAACGAAGAGCTAAAGCAATCGTTCGAGATGTTTGCAAGCCTATTCAATGAGATTTTAAAGAATTTTGGCTATGTAAACACCTTCTGGATGGACAAGATTGAAGATTACAGAAGAGCCAGGCAGAAGGCATGGGAAGAGATCAAAGAGATGCTAAGGAGAGGTGATTTGAGCAGAGAAGATGTAAGCGCAAGCGAACTTGTGAACTACTTCTATGAGGAGATAGTAAACGACCTGATGAAGGAGGGGTACATCGAGGGTATAATCGAGAGAATTCATAGAAGGGTTCTGCTCTTCAGCCATCAGGCTGAGAAGCTTTTGGGGGAAAAGATACTTCAGCTATCTCTTCAAGACATAGGAAAGGAAGATTACGGAGAACATGAAACCGAAAAAGAGGGAATGTCGATATTTCTAGGTTACGAAATCGTTGAGTTTGATCCGTTCGTTCACACCTTCGATATGATCGACATTCAGGAAACTTTGGTTAAATCGGCGTTGAGAGACCCAGAGATAAGGTTGGAAGAGAAGGATCTGGTCGCAAGAAAGCCGAAACATGCTGAGAAATGTGTCTACGTGATGCTGATAGATGTCAGTGATTCGATGCGAGGAAAGAAGATAATAGGTGCAATCGAAGCTGCTTTGGCCTTGAAGAATGCGATAAAGAAGAACAGCTTTGACGAGTTGCATGTTGTAGCATTTAACCACAACGTCAGAACGATAAAGGAGAACGAGATCCTAAATTTGGATGCAAGAGGAAGGACGGATATAGGCTTAGCCTTGAGAAAGGCCAGAGAGATACTTAAGGGAAGAAGGGGAAGTAGGATAGTTTTTCTGATCACCGACGGAGAACCAACTTCAAGTTACAACCCATATCTAACCCCATGGAAGTGTGCGATTAAGGAGGCCGAAAATCTGAGGAGTGT
>CAZBFC010000234.1:0-2134 GCA_964491095.1 uncultured archaeon
AATTTAAAAAGAATTCGAATGAAATCCTCATAGCCTGAGATAAATCTTCCCCTGAGGTTTATGTAAAACACCACGAAATCGTTCGAAAGTCTGTGGTCGATCAGATATTGAAAAAGCTCCGTTTTTCCAGAGTTTATCGGACCATAGATAAATATGATCAGATCGGGGCGTGTATTTAGAATTCCCAATATCTTTTTGATCTCATTCTCTCTATCGTGGAACATTGAAGTAATTTGAAGCGGTCGGATTTAACTCTATTGATCGATACCATTCGTCGTCAGATATTTGAACTCCGAATCAAATAGGCTCGATCTTCGTCGTGAAGTCCAAGGGCTTTGCGTAGTATGGCGATGATGTCACTATTATATCTGCAAACTTGGCGAAGTCCTTGATGTTGTTTTCGTTTATATTTCCAGCCACTGCTATTTTCAAGTTTGGATTTATCGATTTTAACCTTGGGATAATTTCTCCAAGTTCCTCTGGAGTATAGTGATCGAGCAAAATAACATCGGCGATTTTAGCAAATTTTAGAGCTTCTTCAATATCTCTTGGCTCTATCTCGATCTTTCTAAGTGATCTGAAGTCTTTCAGCTCGTTAACGAACCTCAGATGGTTGGGGGTGATCAGGATCGAATCGCTTAGGGAGTTTCTGTGGATGTGTCCACCTCCGGCGATCACAGCCTTAAGCTCAAACTTTCTGAATCCAGGATGGGTCTTTCTCGTTGTAGCAATGATTACGTTTGGATTTACAGATCTTGCAAGGTTGACGAGCTTGCTTGTAGCTGTTGCGATCGCACACGTTATGGATAAGAATGTCTGCGAAATCCTCCAAAGCTTGAACAGCATCTTTGCATTGCCTTCAGCTTCAAATATAACATCTCCAGCGCTAAAAGACTTCCCACTCTCTACAAAGTCCAAAACTTCTACTCCCTTTCTTCTGTAGAAATTCGCTAAATCCTCCGTGCATGCAGATATTCCATCGACCCTCGTAATTATCCTTAGCTTGGCCTTTCCGTCGATTCCTAAAAGTTCCGTCGTTTCATCCTCATATGGGCAGTCCTCATGCAGATAAAGCTCAAAAAGATCGATCATTCTATCTCACCTCACTATCCTAACGTCTACAGCTTTAAACGAGGCAAAAACGTTTCTTCCAATATTTATATCTATGGTGTCTATCGAGCTTGGGGTTGTAACCACTTTAAACCTTAAATCACCACTTCTCAACGTTAACCAAACCAAATTTGTTGCCCTTTTGATTTCGTCAACCGAGCAGAGAAACGTGTTTTTGTCTGAGCACATTTCATTGGAGAGGATTATGTTTTCGGGTCTGATTGAAATCCTAACTCTTTCATTTACTTCAGCATGATCGGTTGAGTAAAGTATATGTTCTCCAACCTTTATCAGCGTAAGTCCCTTCTCTTTGCCAATCACAACACCTTCTAAGATGTTCGTTCCAACAAAATCCGCTACGAAGTCGTTTGAAGGTTTGCTAAAAACATCTTCCGGCTTTCCAATCTGGAGTATCCTTCCGTTTTTCATGATCACAACTTTATTCGCCAAGCTGAAAACATCATCAAAGTCGTGTGTAACATGAAGAACGGTCGTATCGTATTCCTTAACAGCTTTCCTTACAAGTTTTCTCAAATTCTCCCTCATTTTTACATCCAAAGCACTGAACGGTTCATCCATGAGCAATAGCTTCGGCTTAACGACCAAAGCCCTTGCGATGGCAACTCTTTGCTGTTCTCCACCGCTTAGCGTTGTAGGTTTTCTGTGCAAAAGGTGTGATATACTTAGTATCTCTGTGATTCTCCTTACCTCCTCTCTGATTGTACTGGCATTGCTCTCCTTCTTCCTCAATCCGTAGGCTACGTTTTCGAAGACGTTCATGTGGGGAAATAAAGCATAATCCTGATAGACTATGCTGACACAACGCTTCTCCGGCGGAAGTCCCGTTATATCTTTACCTTCAAGCAATATCCTACCTTTCAGCGGTTTGTAAAATCCAGCTATCGTTTCCAGCAGAATTGATTTTCCACTGCCGGTTGGGCCTATTATGGTAACGTAAGCCCTCCTGTTAACCTTTAGGCTTACATCATTCAGTTTGAATTCTCCCAGATCGACACTTAAGTTT
>CAZBFC010000235.1:0-5170 GCA_964491095.1 uncultured archaeon
GTTGTGGAAGTATTTGCTAGTCCTATCCTCTTTAAACTCTTGTTTATCTCCCCAACATAATGTTCAACTTTCTCAGCCCAGTTTGATTCAAGCAAATTGGGATTGACACACCACAAACCGCCATCCTCACTCAGGATCATCGCAACCCTGTAGGCTGAAGCCTGAAGATCTATATCTCTGCTCGAATAAGGAACGAAAGCCGAAATTATATAATATGTAGCCATAGTAATTGTTAAGACCATTATCGATACCGCTATCAGCAGATCAACACTTATCTGCCCTTTCGAATTCACAAACAATTATCGATTTCTGAAGAACATAAAACTTTGCATCGAAAAGCAAATGATAAATAAAGTTTTGAAATGATTAATTGGTATGATCGAGCTCCTGATTGGGTTTACACTCGTAACGATCATAGCTGTCGTAGTATTGAAGAGAAGAAAAGGTGACGAAGCTGAAATAAAGGTGGTAAGACTTAAAGATCTGAAGAGTAAGGGAGTCCTTGCGGAGATTGAGGAGGAGCTAGAGGAATTTGAGAAGATTGAGGAGGAAGAGGAAGGTGAAAGAAAGTTCGATGAGATCGTTGTTGCAAATGGATTCGGTGAGATAATATATACAACCGGAAGGGAATCGCTTGTAGATCCATTTTATGTGTTTCCATATGCTGATAGGATAATAGTTGAATCGGATAAATTCGAAACATTTGTAAAGCTCGAAAATGGGTTTATCTATATAAAGTCGAATAGACCCGTCGATGCGAGGAGTGCGAAGAGGATCGCGAGAAAGGTTATTAAGGGTAGAGTGACAGAAAAACCATTAAAGAAGTTAGTATCATAATTGTAATGAGGGTGAGTATAATGGCAGAAGAGGGCAAGGTTAAACGAATCAAACCCAAGAAGGTTTCAAAACAGAAGCTTGTCGAAGTCGTTAGTGAGGTTAAGGCTCCTGATAAGATTTCCGAAAAGGTTCTTGAAGATGTTACAGACGTTCTAAAAGAGATAGATATCGAAGAGATATCGGAACTGTTTAAGCAGGTTAGAGAGGTTGCAAAGTATGGAACTATCGAGGAGTTTTTGGATACCTCATTTCCAAGTGGTTACGATATAGTTGAAGAGTATTGGGTTTACAGACCTTTTGCAAAGGTATTCATACTCTACAGCAAGGAGCAGAACGACTACCTCTACTTCCTTTCGGAACCGAGGCTCGATAAAGCTGAAAGATATCTTTTATATGAAGTTAAAGAATTAATTAGAAACAAATTAATTTACGGAAAGGAGGATAGGAGGGGCGACAAGGAGAGGGTGTTGGAGAAGACGCTCGAAGAGGTCATGGAGGAGTACGACATATACATCGACAAGCAGACGTTCCATAAATTCTTCTACTACGTTCGAAGGGATTTCATAGGGTTCTACAAGATCGACGGACTGATGAGAGATCCCTACATAGAGGACATATCATGCGATGGCTGGAACATCCCAATATTCGTCTACCATTGGAACTACGGAAACATGCAGACCAACATAAAGTTCGATAGAAGGGAACTTGACTCCTTTGTCATAAGGCTCGCCCAGAGAAGTGGTAAGCATATATCGACATCCAACCCGTTGGTCGATGCAACCTTGCCGGATGGTAGCAGAATTCAGCTGACTCTGGGCAAGGACGTAACTACGAGGGGTAGCACGTTCACGATAAGAAAGTTTAGGGAAGTTCTGATCACACCCGTTGACTTAATCAGATGGGGTACATTCTCAGCCGAGCAGATGGCCTACCTATGGCTTGCCGCTGAGAACGGCAAGAGCATGCTGTTCGTCGGTGGGACGGCTAGCGGTAAAACCACATCGCTGAACGCTGTAGCCCTCTTCATCCCACTGAACGCTAAGATCGTCACGATTGAGGATACCAGAGAGCTCAAGCTACCGCACATGAACTGGATTCCGGCAGTGACAAGAGAGAGCTTCACCGGAGATGAAAGAGGAAAGATAGACATGTACGATCTGCTAAAAGCAGCTTTGAGGCAGAGACCGGAATACATCATAGTTGGAGAGGTAAGAGGTAGGGAGGCTCAAACTCTATTCCAGGCTATGAGCACCGGACACACAACGCTTTCAACCTTCCATGCTGACTCTGTTGAAGCAGCTATCCACAGACTGGAGTATCCTCCCTTGAGTGTTCCCCGTTCAATGATCTCGGCTTTGGACATCGTCAGCGTTCAGGCTCAGACGTTCGTTGGTGGTAGGAAGGTTAGGAGAAATCTCGAGATCGCTGAGATCACTGAGATCGATCCAGTCACCAAGAACATAAAGACTATGACTATATTCAAGTGGGATCCCATGACCGATACGCATAGATTTCTGCTGAACGATGTTTGGAGCTCAAAGGTTATGAGGGATATAATGTTGTTCAAAGCGTGGGATGAGAGGAAACTCGTTGAGGAATTTGAGAAGAGGAAGATGGTGCTGGAGTACATGGTTGAGAAGGGAATCACCGCCCACGAATTCTTAAGGTTCATCAAAGCTTACCATGCCAATCCTGAAGAAGTGTTTAGGATGGTAGAGGAGGAGTATGAAGCCAGAAGCTAAGATCAGCAAGTTGGCATATTCTATCTTTGGAAAGAAGCTCAAAGCTGAGAAATCGAAGTACGCGAAGCTAGATCGTCTTCTCAAATCTGCAAGGATCCCGAAGACGTACGATTACTATTTGGCTGAAGCTAAACTTTACAGCCTGATTTCAGCGATATTTGGTGCGATAACTGGAGTGATAGTTTATCCGCTCATTCAACCGCAACTCATGAAGCTTACAAAAGTTTACACACCGACGTATCCCTACAAACTTCCGATAAGTTTACCTTCATTACCAAAGGTAACGATAAACCTTGGTGATGTAGCGAATTACATCTTCATGATCCTGATAGTTCTCACGTTCACAGCTCTGTTCTACTTCCTGGTTTACGGATTGTTCTTGCTCTATCCATCTATAAAGGTCGATGAGAGGAAGAGGGAAATCGAGAGGATGCTCCCATACGCCGTGAACTACATGTTCGCTCTAAGTAGGGGTGGTGTGAGCATCTTGGACATAATATACTCCCTAGCGAATCATGAGGAAACATACGGTGAAGTTGCAAAGGAATTTCAGTTCGTCGTTCATCACATGGAGTACTTCGGTATGGATCTGCATTCCGCGATGATGGAGCTCTACGACGTTACCCCTTCACCAACCCTCAAGGAGTTGATCAGCGGTTTGCTCACTACGATCGACAGTGGAGGAGACATATCGGTATTTCTGGCTGGAAAGTCGGAGCAGTACGCTGAGAAGGCAAGAGTTGAGCAGAAAGGTTTCCTCGATACTCTAGCCTTGCTCGCCGAAGCTTACGTTACGGCGGCTGTAGCAACACCACTCTTCCTCTTCATAATCGAGAGCATAATGCTCGCGATGGGTAGCGGAGACATAATGACGATGTACGCGTTGGCTTACATAATGGTTCCTTTAAGCTCGATCTCGTTTGCTGGCTTGATTTACTTCATAACCCCAAAGGGAACCGAAAGGATCGCTATGTTGGAGGTTGAGGAGGAGAGGATTGAGCCCAGCGAGGAGGTTATGGAGAGTGAACTCTACAAAAGATTTACGAGGGCTTTAAAGAAGAAAAAGAGTCTCCAGTTGCTTAAGGCTCCACTGAAGGTTATAAGGGAAAAGCCAATCTACTCGTTGGTGTTTTCCGTTCCCGTTGCCCTGATATACCTCATTATAGCGATCCATGCGATCCGTCCCGAATTCGCATTGGTAATAGCCACCGTAATAGCTTTGGCTCCACTTTCTTTCTTCCACGAGATCAGGAAGAGGTGGATAAACAGAATAAAGGAGCAGATTCCAGAATTCCTGAAGGATCTGGCTGGGATATGTTCAACCGGTGCTACCCTTCAGCAAGCCATCGAGATAGTTGCTGAGACGGGTAAGGGTGGGATTTACGATGAGGTTAAGAGGATGCAGAGGGATGTGGAGTGGGGGGCAGGGTTGGTTGAAGCCTTCGCGAAGTTCAGCAACAGGCTAAAGGTTCCGGCCTTAACGAGAGTTGTTGTAGTTTTGATGGACGTTCTAAGGATCGGTGGAGATCTGACCGAAGCTTTACATCTCTGTGCGAGGGATGCCGAGCTTGAGAGAACTCTGGCCAAGGAAAGAAGGGTCAGCATGCTTATTTACGTGATAATAATCTACATAGCCTTCTTCGCATTCCTAGGAATTATGTACATGCTGTTTACGAAGTTCTTCCCGTCGATGTTTCAGTCTGGAGGTGGGATATTCAAGAATGTTGTCAGCAAGGACGAGCTTATATGGATCATGAGCCAGGCGACGTTGTTCCAGGGATTGTTTTCAGGAATAGTTGCAGGTGTTATGGGTGAGGGAGATCCGCTGAGCGGTATTAAGCACTCGATAATAATGTTGCTAGTCACTTTGGGGGTGTTACTATCGGTGATCTAGTTAAGAGCGGTATCAGGGTTATAGATAGAGCAATAGGAGGTTTCCCTTCGCCGTCTCTGATTTTGGTCTTAGTCGATCCCCTCGCCTCTCCAGAGTTGATAATATACAACCTAAGCGACGGTAGCTACTACCTTCCAACATTAAAGTCTCCTGATATAGTTGAAGAGGAGCTTAGAATTTTGGGATTCAACGCGATCATAATTGAGAAGATCGAAGATTTGGAGAAACTCGCAAACAGCAAGGTCGTGATAGAGTTCACTTTTGGAATTGAGGATGCCGTTAGGATTAGGGAGATAGCTATCAAAAATAATCTTCTAGTCTACTTGGTTGTCCTTAAGGATTATTACGACGAGAAAACGCTAAGCCAATTGAAGTACATCTGCAACGGAATCATGCTCGTAGAAGCTGAAAAAATGGGTGAAAGATTTGTCTATAGATTTGCGATTCCTAAGATGATTGGAGGTCAGTCTCTATCGAGCTACGTTCGATTTAAGACCGAAAGGAGCGTTCTTGAAATCGATACATCGAGGGATATCGTTTAATACCTTTTTACAACACTCAAACCCTCAAGGCTCATGTCGCACTGGACTCCTTCCGTCTTGTAACTCTTGAACTCCGTCTTTATCGTTATTTCGGTTTGATTGAACTCCGCAAACATTTCAGCTTTAAACGGTATGTAATCCTTCTTTGATATCCA
>CAZBFC010000236.1:0-3955 GCA_964491095.1 uncultured archaeon
AAACGAAAGTTTTGGAATTTATACCACTTCCATCGAAGCCGGAAGTTGAAAAGGGTGATGTCAAATCTTTCTATGCAGTTACAAGGTTGATAAACGAAAAAGCCAAAGCTGGTAGATTTATAGGTATTGGCGCCAAAAAGGCTGGAGTTGAAATCGTATTGCAAAAGCAGATAGGAGTTCACAACATAACCGTAGTTAGGGTTGACGATGTCGATGAATTCAGAACTTGGGTTGGTAAGTTCCTACCTTTCAACAGATCAATCGACAGGATTGAAGAGGCAGTGCGATACTACGTTTCAAACGGCTTTAGGTACTTCGTATTCGACATCGTTGAGGTTTATCGGCAAAAAGATGTTGAACCGATAGTCTACAAGTTTGAATCTCCGTTTCTCTTCTATCCGATGAAGATTACGGCGTATTCGGATGTTGGGGAATCCTATTCAAGGATAAATTTATTCATAATAACCAAAGGTGAGCCAAAAGTTTCAAAGCCATTCTGGGTTCGGGCAATGGTCGAAATCGATAAAGATGAACTCGAGGAAATAGATGAAGACATTTCCAAGATGTTCGATCGAGCGTATCTAACGTATGCTACCTACAACGGTTATCTAAAATATGCCGATAAGGATCTGATAATAACCGAAACTCACATTCCCCCGCTTTCGGTAAAGATTGCCAGGTACTTTGCCTCTCTTCCAATCGTTAAGTTCTTGAGCATGTTTTCCCATGCTTACAATGATATATTTGGTGGTATACTTGCAACGATAATACTCTCTGCGTTCTTTGTTGGAATGGTTGGAATAGTTTACTATGCTCCAATTAAAGAAAGAAGAATTAAAATCGTCTTGGCGGGTATAACTGCGATAATTCTACTGATCAACAACGGGTTCATATTTACACTGTTCGCATCTATAAGCATACTCCTTGGATTTGCGGTAATAATTTATACGCTCGAAAGGTTCATTAAAAGACGATGATCGATGGGATAAGGATAATTTATGAAAATCGGGGAGAAAAAGCTGCTTTACTCTGCCCACCCTACCCAGAGTATGGAGGTAGCATGTTTGATGTCAGACTTGAGAGGATCTGCCAAAAGCTCGTCGAAAAGAACATTTCAACGTTGAGATTCGATTACAGAAGTGTTAGAAGTGCGCTGGAGGATGCTAAGATATGCTTTAAATGGCTTAAGACTATGCATGATGCCATAGCTGTGATAGGATACTCGTTCGGTAGTGTCATCGCATCAAACATCTGTGGAGATCTGTTGGTTCTAATTTCTCCCCTCAAGCGAATAGATGGATTCGAACTTAAAGACTGTAAAGTTCCGAAACTGGTAATCTATGCTAGGAGAGATCAAATCGTAAGCTTAGATGAGTCCCTGGAAATAGTAAAATATCTTTCAGAGCCGAAGGAGGTCATCGAGCTTGATACCGATCACTTTTACTTTGGAAAGTTCGATGTACTTGCTGAATCTGTTTCAGAGTTTGTGGTGAGGAATCTGTGATGAGAGTTTACGTTTGGAAGGAAAGATTTGCAATCGCAAAGGCTAGAAGACCCATAGATGGCTTTGCGGTTATTAAGGATAGGAATGAAATTACGGTGATTTTGGAAGAATCCAAGTTAGATCATGAGGATATAATCGAAGCGAATAAGGGATGGAGGATTCTAACTTTCGATGCGGTTTTACCGTTCGGTTTGGTTGGATTTTTGGCAAAGATAAGCACCGCTTTGGCTGAGGAAGGCATAAGCATATTCGTCATATCTTCATACTCAACCGATCACATCCTCATCAAGGATGAGCATCTAAGTAAGGCTATCAAAAAGCTTGAAAGCTTGGGATTTGAAGTATCGTTCGAACGTTAAATCAACCAAAAGATTTATATAGACATACTGATCCACACAAAATAGCAACTGGAGGTGATGTGATGGCCACGTTGCAGGGAACCCCAATTTTGATATTGAAGGAGGGGACACAGAGAACTGTTGGTAGGGATGCTCAGAGAATGAACATAATGGCTGCGAGGGTTATCGCTGAGGCAGTAAGGACAACTTTAGGGCCGAGAGGGATGGACAAGATGCTCGTCGACAGCTTAGGAGACATCGTGATCACAAACGATGGTGTTACGATTCTCAAGGAGATAGATGTCGAGCATCCGGCCGCAAAGATGATAATCGAAGTTGCTAAAGCTCAGGACAACGAGGTTGGAGATGGTACAACCACAGCTGTAGTTCTGGCTGGTGAACTGCTCAAGAGGGCTGAGGAATTGCTAGACCAGGACATCCATCCGACGATAATTGCAAACGGTTACAGAATGGCGGCCAAGAAGGCTGTTGAGGTTCTCGAGGAGATCGCAATTCCTGTCAGCAGGGATGACGATGAGATATTGAAGAAGATTGCAGAGACAGCAATGACCGGCAAGGGTGCCGAGGTGGCTTTGAAGAAGTTGGCTGAGATCGCTGTAAAGGCTGTTAAGACAGTCGCTGAGGAGGTTGACGGAAAGATAAAGGTTGACACTGATCAGATAAAGATCGAGAAGAGACAGGGTGGCGCAGTTGAGGACACGATGCTCGTAGACGGTATCGTACTTGACAAGGAGGTCGTTCATCCGGCGATGCCGAAAAGGATCGAGAACGCAAAGATATTGCTTGTAAACGCGGCATTGGAGGTTAAGGAGACAGAGATCGATGCGAAGATAAGGATCACAGACCCAGAGATGATGCAAAAGTTCATCGAGCAGGAGGAGAAGATGATCAAGGAGATGGTCGATAGAATCGTTCAGGCTGGTGCCAACGTAGTATTCTGCCAGAAGGGTATCGACGACTTGGCTCAGTACTACTTGGCTAAGGCCGGTGTATTGGCAGTTAGGAGGGTTAAGAAGAGTGACATCGAGAAGCTTGCGAGAGCTACTGGTGCCAAGATCCTCACAGACCTGAGAGACATCAAGCCAGAAGACCTTGGAGAAGCTAAGCTCGTCGAAGAGAGAAAGGTCGGCGATGAAAAGATGGTGTTCGTGACGGGTTGCAAGAACCCGAAGGCTGTAACCATATTGGTCAGAGGTGGTACTGAGCATGTCGTTGAGGAGATCGCAAGAGGTATCGAGGATGCTGTAAGGGTCGTAGCATGCGCAATCGAGGATGGTAAGGTCGTAGCTGGTGCTGGAGCTCCGGAGATTGAAATGAGCCTGAGAGTAAGAGAATGGGCTCCAACACTTGGAGGTAGAGAGCAGTTGGCGGCTGAAGCATTTGCTACGGCATTGGAGATAATTCCGAAGACCCTCGCAGAGAACGCTGGACTCGATCCAATCGATGTACTTGTAGAGCTTAAGGCTGCACACGAGAAGGGCAACAAGTACGCTGGAGTTGACATCGAAACGGGTAAGGTCGTTGACATGAAGGAGAGAGGTGTACTCGAGCCGCTCAGAGTCAAGAAGCACGCAATCGAGTCAGCTACGGAAGTTGCTGTGATGATACTGAGAATCGACGATGTCATCGCAGCTAAGGGCTTGGAGAAAGAGAAGGAAAAGGAGAAGGAACGTGGAGAGGAGTTCGGCGGTAGCAGTGAATTCTAATTTCTTTAAATTTTTATAGTTAGCGTTGATAACAGACATCTGCTGAATTTATCAAACCTTTCTACGTACTTTGCTGTTATCACGTTCAAACCCTTTTTGAGTTCTATCTTCTCACGATAATTGTCCATAAAAATTAGGGTCAGTCTGTCACCGTTCCTAACCTTAAGCTCACACATGGCCGGTTCACCGTTGTAGGTAACTTCAACTTTAACCGAATTTTCGGAAAGATCAACCGGTGTTACCTCAAGTTTGAATCCTAGAGGTTCAAACGAATCTGAAAGGTAGGTCTTTGAAAATCCATAAATCCTACAAATTTCACCATCGTGCCTACCAACCAACCACCTTTCCGAATTCTTTGTATAGATTCCACCATCGTACTCCACACC
>CAZBFC010000237.1:0-5265 GCA_964491095.1 uncultured archaeon
TATCGAGGCTATGATAATTCATGAACTGGCAACACTACCACTTGTTGGATTGTTATGTTCGGAAAGCTCAGATGATCGTTCAATAATCTTGTATAGATACAGAATTATAACCCAAAAGGATCCGAACTCAAACAAAAAATGCCCCGGCCGGGATTTGAACCCGGGTCTGGGAGTCCGCAGCCCCCAAGGATATCCAGGCTACCCTACCGGGGCTAAAGTAATATCTAGATGTTTAGCTATAAAACCTTATGGTTAAAAAATCAAAAATACTCTTCAATCATGTTCTTCTTTTTCTTTCTCTTACCCTTCTTCTCCTTATCATTCTTTCTTGGCCTATCGTCCAGCAACTCTTCGAATTCTTCATCGGTCACTGGCTTCAAATCCAGCAGTTCCTCAATTTTTTTCGATCTTTTCAGCTTCATCCTTCAGGCTAAATCTAAAATAAGGGTATATATCCCTTTTCCTTGAAAACTTTAGCAAATTTTATTTTAATCCCACATTATGGAATTTCGCACGTATCTTGAGCACGATCTTTAATTATGCGAAAAGTTTAAATACTTTGCAGTACAATGACGATCGATGCCAAAGTTGTTCGTTGCCCAGGCATATAGACTCTTTTGGTTTAGCTGGTTTAGCTATCAGTAACTGAGCCCTTTCTGCATCGGTTTCTTTCTCTGGGGGTGTCTTTATGGTTGGCAAAATGAGGCGGTTGAGAAGGATCATAAAAAACGGCAAAACCCTGATAGTTCCGATGGACCACGGAATATCCAAGCCGATCAAAGGCTTGGAGGACATAGATTCGATAATGGAGAAGATAGATGGAGTAGTTGATGCGGTCGTTCTGCATAAGGGTGTTGTAAAACGTTCCAAATATGTCGCAAGGATGGAGATGGGTCTGATAGTCCATCTGAGTGCATCGACATGCTTGGTAGATCCGAACGATAAGAGGATAGTAACTTCGGTTGAGAAGGCTATAGAGCTTGGAGCAGATGCCGTAAGCATTCATATAAATATAGGATCGAAAACGGAGGGCAGACAGCTTGAAGAGGCTGGGAGAATCGCTGAGATCTGCGACTCTTGGGGTATGCCTCTTCTTGCCATGATCTATCCTAGGGGTGAGGGGATTAACGAAAGGGATCCTGAGATGGTAAAGCATGCCGTCAGGGTTGGATACGAGATCGGAGCAGACATCGTTAAAACGACATACACTGGTAATCCTGAAACCTTCGCTGAGGTGATAGATGTTGCCGACATACCGGTTGTAGTGGCTGGAGGTTCGAAAACCGATGAACTGAAGCTTTTAAAAGATGTCAGAGATGCCATCTTGGCCGGAGCAATCGGTGTGGCCATCGGTAGAAACGTATTCCAGCATAAGAATCCCGAACTCATGGCGAAGGCTTTAAGAATGGTTATCCATGACGGTGCGGATGTTGAAGATGTGAAGGGGGTTCTTTATGAAGGAAGCCTGGCTATTAGCTGATGGTGCAGATTGGGAGGAGGAGAAGGAGAAGATAAAGGATGCGATAGAGATAGGATACACCGGTGTAGTGGTTAGGGAGGAGTTTGCCGACAAAGCAAGAAAGCTGGGAAGACTTAAGGTTTTCGCCAGAAAAGATGGTGAAGCTTTGGCGAATGGAGAGAAGGCAGTATTCATAGACATAACTTCAGCCAAAGACCAGGAGAGAGCAATAGAACTTTCCGAAAAGGTTGATTACCTGTTTCTTTCGTTTTCGGACTGGAAGATCATACCTCTAGAAAACCTAATTGCGATGAAGAAGAGAGCCAAGCTGATAGCCGTCGTAAATTCGTTGGATGATGCAAAGGTAGTTCTCACCACCCTTGAGAAGGGTGCCGATGGCATAGCGGTTAGGGAGGATAGAAGGGAAGTTTTGAGGCAATACTACGAGCTTGCGAGCGGTGAGAAGGGATACGTCGAACTTAAGAGGGCTAAGATCACGGAGATAAAGCCCTTGGGAGTTGGGGACAGGGTGTGCATTGATACCGTCACCCTGATGGAGGTTGGTGAAGGAATGCTTGTCGGCAACAAAGCGGGGTTCATGTTTCTGATTGCAAGTGAAAGCGAAGAATCGGAGTACGTAGCATCTAGACCGTTCAGGGTGAATGCCGGAAGTGTGAATGCATACATAAAGGTCGGTGATAAAACGAAATATCTAGCGGAACTTAAGGCTGGAGATGAGGTGGAAATAGTCAGATACGACGGAAGCACGAGAAAGAGTTACGTTGGCAGGGTCAAGATCGAAAAGAGACCGTTGATGTTGATAAAAGCCGTTGCGAATGGGGAGGAAGGAACAGTAATCTTGCAAAACGCTGAGACGATCAAGCTTGTGACTCCAGAGGGTAAGCACGTTTCGGTTGCCCAGCTGAAGGTTGGGGATGAGGTACTTGTTTGGATAGGTGAAAAGGCCAGACACTTCGGTGTTGGAATCAAGGAATTCATAATCGAACGTTAAAGATTTAACTTTATCCCTTTTCTTTCCAAAACTGCTCTACATCTCCTACAGTATCTCCAATCTTTGATGTCCGTATCGATTATCGAATTTGAAAAGTGCATAACACATCTCTCATCGTTGCAATGCAAAAGACCTAAAACGTGCCCTATTTCATGCATAGCCTCCTTAAGTGCTCTGAGCTTTAGTAAAGCATAATCTGGTTCATCTCCATAAAATTCAGGTCTCAACCTCTTTAGTGAAATTATGGCTCGATTTCCACCGACTTCGGCTTCGCCAAAAACGAAGTTTAACCTATCAGCGTAGAGATCGACCTCGGTAACACCCAGAACCACCTGGCAGAGGGGTTTAATTTTGAGCAGAATTGCCGTAGAGTTGAATTGGCCTCTATGCGGGTTGAAGGCATCCATCGGAATATCCATGGGAATTAAAATTTTGCAACAGCCAAAAACATGCTTCAGTCTGTCTCTAAGGAAGGTCAGTACCTCATCATCTACCTCCCCAATCGGTCTTATACAGATATCCATGCAGAAACGTCAGGAGCTCTCATATAAGCTTTCTTGTTTTATTTTATCCCTATAAATTATTCTAATTACCAACAAACTAACTTCGAAGAATATAACCATCGGAATTGCAACCATAAGCTGTGTAAACACGTCGGGTGGAGTAATCGCGGCACCTATTATGAAGAAAGCTACGTAGAGATGTCTCCTGTAATACTTCAGGGTTCTATACTTAACCATACCGTTTCCAACCAATACACACATTATCAGCGGCATTTCGAAGACGAAACCAAACACGACGAGCATCAGAACTACGAAGCTTACGAACTCGGAAATCGAATAGTATGCAAGTGCACCTTGCTGAACGGCCAAGTTGTAGAGAAACTGCATGAACAGGGGAAGCATCAACGTGTAACCGTAGGCAACTCCGGTTGCAAAGAGAATTACTCCGACGACGAGATACCACATAGCTCTGGACTTGCTTATTTGGACATTATTAAGCAGTTCTGTTCTTTCTTTGAGGGTTTTGTAGATTAGATGAGCTATGTAAGGTAGGGCAACGGCAATTCCCAGGTATAGAGAGATCTTAAGTTTCAGTATCAGATACTCCAGAGGATACGTTATAACTACCTTTGCACCTTTCGGAAGTAGATCCGCCTCAACCTTCTCGATGATTTTATCCGTTAAGAACGTAAAGGAGATTGCCCAGACGGAAACTATGATTGCAACTATTTTGAGTAACCTTCTCCTTATACCCAAGAGAACCTCGGCTATCTCTGTGGCTGTCAATTCTGCCATCGACCGACACTCACAGCTTTTGTTTATAACTCTTGTTCAAACCAAAATTCTTAAATTCAAAATCGAGCCTTAAAATTTTAAGCCGCCGTGGCTCAGCCTGGTAGAGCGGGTGACTTGTAATCACCAGGTCCCGGGTTCAAATCCCGGCGGCGGCTCTTCGATCTTTTATGTTAGGCAGACTCGAAATCGTATAACAACTGTCGATCGGCTGACCTAGAAAATCGTAAAGTTAAATAAGGTCAAAATTTATAGTTTTATATGTGAACGTTCTTCAGGCTGAAGAGCTTATCAGAGAGCTGATCGAGAGAGTTGCCGGAGAGATAGGCGTGATAATATACGAATTACGTCCAAAGAAAGAGTTCACAGATGAACAGCTTTCCATGGAGCTTGGAATCGAAATCAACGAGATTAGAAAGGCTTTGTTCGCTTTATACGAATTAGGTTTGGCCGAATATCGAAGGGTAAGGGATGACGAAACGGGATGGATGGAATATTACTGGAAGATAAATTACGACAAGCAGAACGAAATCCTGAGAAGGGAGTTACTAAAAACCAAGAAGAAACTCGAGGAAAAACTCGAGGATGAAACCACCACCGTCTACTACATCTGCGTAAACGGATGCATGAAGGTTACGTATGAACAGGCGATGGAGTTCGATTTTACATGTCCAAAGTGCGGAGCTCCGTTGGAATATATAGATTCGAGTGTTGCGATTGAGAAGGTCAAGGAGGAGATAAGAAAGATAGATGAAATCCTTGCAAATCTGAAGTAGTATGCATCCAATTCTCAATAAGAAGGGCTTTATTTTGGATGTTGACGGAGTCATATGCAGGGGTAGAAGACCAATTGAGGAGGGTGTTCAGGCGGTAAAAAAACTTAAAGATTTGGGTAAAAAGATAATTTTCGTTTCTAATAACTCTACAAGGAGCAGAAGAATTTTTGTAGATAGATTTAGTAGCTTTGGTCTTGATGTTTCGGAAGATGAAATACTACTAGCAACGTTCGCAACCGCAAGGTTCATCGCAAGGGAGAAGAGGCATGCAAAGGTTTTTACAACCGGCGAGGCTGGACTAATCGAGGAGCTAGAGTTGGCCGGAATTAGGGTTGTAGATTACGATGAGGCTGAGTATTTGGTTGTCGGATCGAACAGAGACATCAATTACGAGATAATGACCAAAGCCCTCAGACTTTGCCTGAGAAGGGATGTAAGGTACGTAGCAACCAACCCCGATAGAATTTTCCCTGGAGAAGATGGGCCAATTCCCGGAACTGGGATGATAATCGGAGCGCTTTATTGGATGACTGGCAGGATGCCAGATGTGATAATTGGAAAACCATCGGGAGTCATAATGAGAGAAGCCTTGCAGATCTTGGGTTTGAAGGCTGAGGATGTAGTCGTAGTTGGTGATCAGATCGAGATAGATGTTCAGGCTGGAAGGGCGATTGGTGCAGAGACGTTGTTAGTACTCTCCGGGGTTACAACAAAGGAGAACTT
>CAZBFC010000238.1:0-2589 GCA_964491095.1 uncultured archaeon
TCATTACTATCTCTTTCACGTAAGCATGGAACATGGCCAGATATACTATACTTTCGGTGATCTGCAATGGGCAAAACGATAAAATAAAAATCGAGAAGAGAAACTATTCGACCTTCTCAAATCTACCCTTAAGCTTATCCAATACCTTGGGCAACGTAGTATATTCCATCTCCTCAAGCGGTAGTCTGTGAGGCTCGAACGGTCCGTGTCTTCTTATGTAGTCACATATCTCCATAGCCTTCATCCTCGTATAGTCAAATGCTGGGTCGTCGAACATGTCAACAGGCCCGACCAGCTTTCCGTTGCATAGCTGGAAACCAGCAGCTATGCATCTCGGCGGACCATCAAATCTCGTACACTTGCTGTATCTGAACGGAACTGGCATAATTGGGCCGTTGTGGCTGCCTCTCATCCAACCGCTTACGAGGTGCGGAAATGCAAAAGCCTCAAGTACTTCTCCAACTGCCGGCAAACCGCTCTGAGCTCTAACAATGGCAACCGGATCATCTTTGCCCACGTACTCTCCAGCTATCTGGTACAACTTCTCGGTGCTTATAACTGCAACCGGCTCATCTGCTGGAAGCTTTCCTCCCTCCTTCGGATAAACCCTCTTTATCACGTATCTACCCTTTGCGCCGATCAAGGCCAGTAGATCGTACATCTCCTCCGGAGTTGACATCATAACCCTCTTGTGCTCAAGTATATCCCAGACCTCAAATCTGAAACCTTGGTGCATCGACGGATCGATCACGAGTCCAGCCGTATTGAAGGGATCGGCAAATATCCTGAATATCGGCAAGTTAAAGGCTCCCGGTTCTGTCTTATCCATCATGAAGACTATTACAGGCTCCGCCGGCCTCTCTGTAAACTCCATTTCAGCAACTCCTGGGCCAAGACCTCTTATATTGCCAGAGAATGCATCTGCCAATAGATCTTGACCAGCGGCGTAGAGTTTCAACTCTTTGGCCTTTTTTGCGCATTCCTCAAATGTTTCCCAAGCTAGGCCATGGATCTCCTCACTGTCTACACCCTTTCTGTGTGTCATTATCAGTTCAAGATCGTCTCCAGCGTTTAAAACTCTAAAATCGATTATAATTCCCTTCTCTTTTGCTTCACTTAACTTCTTTTCAGCAACAGCCTTTATTTCGTCTGGAACGGTGGTATGCCCAGCAACACTGCCAACATCTGCTTTAATAACACTAACAGTTATTTTTTCACCCATGATTATACATATAATGCGTAAACAATTTAAACTTTGGGGTCAATAAACATTTCATTAGAATCATAATGGTGTCGAAATATGACGGGCCAAGTAGTTAGAAAGCTTGAAAGATGTCCTACGGGCATTCCTGGATTCGACGAGCTATGTGAGGGAGGATTGGTCAGAGATAGAAGTTACCTACTATCGGGACCATCGGGTAGCGGTAAAACTATATTCGCCCTACAGTTCCTGGTAAACGGTATAGAGATGTTTAAGGAGCCCGGTATATTTGTAGCGACAGAAGAAAGGCCCCAACATATAAGAGAACATGCGTGGACGTTTGGCTGGGAGCTTGAAAAGTACGAGGATGAAAACATGCTTGCAATAGTCGATGCCACATCAACCAAGATCGGACTACCGTCTGATGAAAAGTACATCGATATAAGACCGTTCGATACTAGATCGTTGCTCGATCAGATAATAACGATTCAGGATGAGATTGGAGCTAGGAGGGCCGTGGTCGATTCGACAACATCCATCGGATTTGCCATTAACGATATTGCAAAGTTTAGAGTTGAACTGCTAAAAATCTCAACAACGATGGAGGTTTTAGGCTTAACATCGATTCTGACGTGTGAGATAGTTGAGGGTGAAAACAAGTTCTCAAGATTTGGAGTTGAAAACTTCGTTACGGAGGGTACGATAGTTCTGTACTACACGAGGATCGAAAACACCAGAGTGAGGAGTATCGAGATACTTAAGATGAGAGGTACGAATCACAGCAAGAAGATACATCCGTTCGAAATAACAGATAGGGGCATAGTTGTACATGCAAAGGAGGAGGTATTTTCTGGAATTTAAAATATAAAAAATTAAAATTTAAATTATTTAGTTTTTAATGTCCAGTAACGTGCATAAACAGTGGTCTTACAATCGCTATGATGAATTCGATCACCAATATCGCCAGCAGTACCTTGTACTTTGAGTCGGCTTTCGCTATCGCAGCAACTATCGCTACAAGCGGTGCGAGAGCTAGGATTACAATACCGACGATGCTCAGGCAATCCATGTAACTCAGGTTGTTTAAGAACCAGGAGTATCCACTTATGGTGATACCTCTGGTAGTTTCCCAGAAGTCTTTTGCTGGTTTATCCCAATGTTTAATCGCATCTGCGGTATTTACGAAGCCCGTTCCTGAGACAATGTAAGCCACACCAGGTGCGACCATAAGGATCAGACCCAGGTATGTCATAACCTCCATGACCTTAGCGAATGTTGTATTCATTGGATCTACCTTAACGTCCTTAACCATACCGCATCACCTCAGAACATCTTGGGTACGACACCCAATCCAGCCAAACCTTTATATATGTCGAGGACAGCCGCCA
>CAZBFC010000239.1:0-2435 GCA_964491095.1 uncultured archaeon
ACTGCCCTTCATACGTGGGAAGCCACGTAACCGGCTACGACAACGCCTCTAAGGCTTATCTTGGGCACCTTGCAAAGAAGGATGATGAAAAGCATAAGGAGCTGAACATAATTCCAGGATTTGGAGTGAACCCCGGAGACATCGAGGAGATCAAGAGGATACTCAACATGTTTGGCTTAAAGGAGCATGAAGATTATTCGGTGCTATTCGACATAAGCAAAACCCTCTACCAGCCTTTGAGAAAGCCTATCGAGGAACTGCCGTACTATCCGAAGGGCGGAACGAAGGTTGAGGAGTTCGTAGATGCCGCAAACGCAAAGGCTACCTTTGCATTGTGCCAGCATGCCGGTGGTGGAGGAGCGGAGTTTTTGAAGAAGAAGTTTGGAGTTGAAGCATACTATGGTTTGCCGATTGGCATAAAGAACACAGACGATTTCATAATAAACATCGCAAGGGTAACTGGATTAGAGATTCCAGATAGGCTTTTGGATGAGAGAGGTAGGCTGATCGATGCAATCGTCGACACTGTTCACTACACGATGGGTAAGAGAGTCGGTATCTTCGGTGATCCAGACTTCGTAATCGCAATAACGAGGTTCTGCTGTGAAATTGGGCTTAGACCAGTAGTGGTGAACACTCAGACGCCGTCACCGATCTACAAGAAGGAGATGGAGAAGATCGCAAAGGAGTACGACATAACGTTTGAGGTTCAGTTCTCAGATCTCTGGGATTTTGAAAAGTCCGTTAAGGAGAAGGGAGTTGATCTGCTGATTGGACATCCGAGAGGTGGAGTGAAGATCGCACAGGAGCTTGGAATAGGATTGGTCAGAGTTGGATTCCCGATATACGACAGAGTAGGTTACTTCAGATGGCCTATCGTAGGCTATATGGGTAGTTTGAGGCTGTTTGATGAGATCGTCAACACGATACTCGATACGAGAGTTCCATGGGATCAGAAGCAGCAGTGAGGTGAGTGATATGAGTGAGCAGGAGCTTAGGATCGTTAGGGTCAGATTTTACGACAAGCTCGGAAGGATAGCCGAAAATGGGAACTTCGCATACATAACTTTCCACATCGGAAAGGACATCAAACCGCAGGAAGGTGATCTACTTGTCCAAGTGACAAATCTCAAGGGAATTCCGATACTGGTCGCAAGGTTCATCAAGGGAGAATTCCTAGCGGCTTTCAGAAAGCCTGTAGATATAAAAAGCTTGGATGAACTATCAAGAAGGTTCAACGTTCCAGAGGGAATTGTTGAAGAGATTAGAAGAATTTGTAGAGAGAAAGGAATAGATTGGGTTTAAATTTTATAATTTTTTTAATTTTAGTTCAATTTTAATCAAAGTAGATGTATCTATCAATAAATTTTTTAACCGTAAAATATTTATTTACAGTTCGGATACGTTGTAACATGGATATGGAGACGTATATGGATTTCGACTTCAAGATACAAGAACTTAGAATAGCCTTCGAGAAGGCGATATCGGCAAGGAAGAAGCAGTTGTTTCTGGAAGCGTACAACGAATTCTTCGAGAGGCTTGAAGAGTTTAAGATGTTGTTTAAGAAGAAGAAGTTAAACCTTGAAGACATGTACAAGTACTTCCCAGAGGTCGGATACATGGAAAGAAGTGTAAAAGAAAGGTACAGGGTATGGGAATCGCAGAACTGATTATTCTAATTTTAGTATTATTATTAAATTAAAATTAAATTAAATGATTTATCCTGTTAATCTCGACCTTAAAGCTAGTATCTAGCGTAGATACTCATCAACGTAGACTACGCCATCATGTCCAGTAATCACGTTCTTTTTCAACATTCTAATTCTCTTCAAGCTACTCTTCGCATACTTCTCATCCACACACTTCGGAGCTATACCTTCGATGAGATTTACCTTCATTGGAACGGCATCTCCGGCAACGATGTAATCTCCATAAACAACAGAAATGCTACCCCAAGTATGCCCAGGAGTGTTTAAAATCGTTATCTCATCGTCTTGAAACTCATTTATCGGTGTAAATGTAAACTTAGTCCACCTATCCGAGTATAGTACGCAAGTCCTATACTTTTCAATGCATTCGTTCGGAGAAGCGTATATCCTTGCATTCCTAAATAGGATGTTGTTTGCCGAATGTCCAAAGTGCAGATGGGTGTTTATCACCACGTCTATATCCCTAACATCAAATCCCAATTCGTTCAACCTCTCCACTATGAGATCTCTGACCTCAATCGACGATGTGTCGACCAATATGTTGTGCTCTGAAGTTTCTATCAACGTAACCGATGATGCACCAATTCTACCCTCAAACACCAGCCTTAACATTCGATCACCCGATATCTGAGACACAATAAACATATAAATTTTTTATGTGTTAAAAAATTCATAATTTTTAGGAGGATCTACGGCGAACTTTCTTTTCCTTCTTAAAGATTATGA
>CAZBFC010000240.1:0-6096 GCA_964491095.1 uncultured archaeon
TAAAATTTTATCTAACTATCATAACGGGAACCTTCGCCTCATCGGCAACCTTTTCAGATACGCTTCCCATCAGTATCTTCTTCCATCTGCTTATACCCCTAACTCCAAGTACTATCATGTCGACTTCCTCATCGTCCGCAATTCTCAGTATCTGTTCTGCCGGATCTCCGAACTCTATTCTCGTTCTTACGTTAACTCCGATCTCCTTAAGTTTCTTTGCTATATCGTTGAGCATATTTTCTGCAGCTTTTCTTAGTTCTTCTATGAATTTTCTGTCCCTTGCTTCGATTTCAGGAGTTACCCATATAGATGGTGGTATTCTGGGATCCATGGCCACAACGTGAACAAGTAAGACCTCTCCATCCTTCTTTAAAGCTAGACTTGCAGCGTATTCTACGGCCTTCATCGATTGATCTGAGCCGTCAGTTCCAACCAAGATCCTCATAGATTTCTTCTCACTCTTTCGTTCGCTTTCCAGTCCCATTGGAGTTTCGGTCGTGTCGTTGATGAAAACTGAAAGGGCCAGCAACGCTATCAGCAACATCACCTCCTTAGTTGCATTTAGCAACCAAGCGACAGCGATGGCTATCGTAGCTATAACCATTGCAAGGATTGTCATCCTTTTACTCAACATGCGCATATTATCACCTCCTGTCATATCGATACATATGCTTATTTCTTAAAAAGTTTTTCTTATTAATTTTACATAAATATACGCATTTTTGAGCAATTTTGTAAATTTTTAATAAAATTTATTAAGAAAAATAAAAATTGGAAATAAAAATTAAACTATTAGGACGGGTATCTTGGATCTCCTAACAACACAATCGACCGTAGTTCCAAAGAAGCCCTCAACCTTTGATCTACCGACAACTATCATGGTGCATTTCATGTCGTCGCTAACGTTCAGGATCTCCCTACATGGTTTTCCTTCCACCACCACGTATTCGGCGTTGTTAAATCTTATCTTCTCCAACTTAGATCTGATATCCTCCATATTTTCTCCCTTTTCAAGGACATGTAGTATGACGATCTCCTTTGGGTAACCATCCATGATCTCCTCAACCTTGGAGCACTCAGAGAAATCGGTTGCATACAGAACCTTGTCGAACATCCTACCGTATATCAACTCACAGTAGTATGCACCATCCTTTTTCTCGATAACCTTTAGCTTTGTGACCAAAACGGGAACCTTAGATGACTTTATTACGGCTTCCGACACGCTACCCAAAAACGTCGCACTCAATGCGTTCTTACCCTTTGCACCTATCAAAATTAAAGAGATCCCTTCTGAAGCTTTAACTATTTCCGTAGCTGGATCTCCAATCGCTATTTCATATTTGGCATCTATACCCTGATCCTTAAGCATTTTAACCCTTTCCTCAAGCTTATCCTTTGCCCTCTTTCGTAGGTCATCGAGCATCTTTGGCATATCTGCACCGTAAAACGCATCGATATACTCCACAAGTGGCTCTGGATCTATCACATGTAGCAGAAGTACCTCTCTTACACCCAAATTCTTAAGCTCAAATCCGCATTCGAGTGTTTTGTCGGCGTAAGGCGAAAAATCCGTTGGAATTAAAACCCTTTCAAACATCCCCCTCACCTCTACATCATATTAAAACATTAAAAAATTAAGATAAATTATAAATTATTTAGAAGCTGCAGCACCTCCTGACCTCACGCTCGCAACCCACTCGTGTATGCCCTCGTATCCCTTTTCGCTTATCTTCTTCGCAAGATCGTCCCTCAGTGCAGTGATCTTTATTAAGTCAAGAACGCAATGTGCAAATGTTCCGTGTACTATCGACCAGTATATTGCAAGAAATACGACGGCCGTTGAGAGTAAGATAGCCGTCATGGGTGGTGCGTGTGGTATCGATGTTATGAACTTTACCCAGGCCCACTCGTCTCTGAACAGCAGGTAGTAGTTCGTCAGAGTCAAAGCTAGGAACACAATTGTCTTTGGAATTAGTCTTCCTTTATGCTTTGGAACTACTAGAGCATCGTTCAGAACTCCAAGCCTTGCAAGCGTTCTTCTGACGTTGAGCATTGGAACTAGAACCATTGGTGTAACCGATATCAGTGCTACGATCATCAGTGGGAACACGAGCGAATCCAAGGTGGATCTGAGGTTAGGATCGAGAGAGATCCATCCAAGATCGCTCAGATATCCCGGAATAGCACAAGCTCTGCTTAGTGTAACTATAATCATAACTGTGGCCATCGCAAGCTTTATGAAGTACTGTCTGACGTACGTTGTTCCAACGGCACCTATCTGTACTCCTATCAGAGATGTGGCAAGTATCAATGAAGTCAACCTGAAATCAACCGCTCCCACGAAGTACGCCCATGTCCATGTTCCAGTTGAACCCATGACGAACGCTACTCCTAACTCGGTTCCGCTTGCTACGAAGCTCGGAGCACCTATAACGTATATCATCGTTGGAACTCCGATGAAACCTCCGACGGCTATCGTGGCTGCAAGAAAACCAGTTCCAAATCCACATGGAATCGTTAACCATAGCGACTGCCTCCTTCCAGCGGTTTTGAAGTATATTACAGGTGGAACTCTGAACTTCTGCTCGAGCTTCTTTGCCAACTGAGGTTCGACATCCTCTACACCGTATCTCCTTGCCCTTAACACATCTCTGAGGCATATCGCCGCAACTATCGGCAGAACTATCACGAACGCCAGGCTTACGTATAGGTTAGTTCCCGTAACTCCCAACGTTTTAAGTATGAGTCTTTGAACGTATATACCAACCTGAACTCCAGCTATTGCGGATATCGCAAACAGTAACGCAAGCTTAACATCTAGATGTCCAACCTTCATCCTCCTCCAGGCTCCTATCATGGCCTTTGGGAACTTATGGCACATGTTCGATGCAATCGCAACAGGCCCCGGAACACCTATGGACATCATTCCGGGTGTCAGGACAAAAGCTCCACCGCTGCCTATAAATCCACTCAGCATCCCGCCAAAAAATCCTAGAGCCAGCAGAAATACTGCCTCCTCCCAACCTATATGTATGAAGGCCTCTGGCGGAATTGCACTCAATCCACCTGCAGGAAGTCCACCCATTTTTAACACCTCACTTGACGAGTAAAACGGGAGCCTTGGCCTCCTTCGTAACCTCCTCAGAAACGCTACCCATCAGGATCTTCTTCAATGTTGAAAGACCCCTCGTGCTTAGAATTATCAGATCAGGCTTTAGCTCTCTCTCGACTTTTAGTATTCTCTCTGCAGCAAATCCGAAGTGCATCCCAACTACTTCAACTTCAATTCCTGCGGCTCTTATCTTTTTGATAGCTTCATCAACGATCCTTTTTCCCTCTTCTCTAAGCTTATCGTATATCTCCTTCTCAATAGTCTCTGGTACTATCGGAGGTAGCTCCATGTCTACAGTGTATAAAACATACACCTTTGCACTCTTTCCACTCGCTATACTTATTGCATTTTCAATAGCCTTCCTATGATCTGTGTCATTTCTTATAACTAGTAGTATCTTTGATATCTCTGGTAGACTAAATGTCACCTCTCTCTTATACACCTCGGGCATCATACATCACCTCCATTTTTTTGTTTGTTTTTTCTTTAATATAAATTTTGTTGTTATTTATTAAATTTTGATAATAAGTAATAAAATCTTTATTAATTGAAGCAAAAAATCAAATTTAAATTATTAGGTAATATAAATTTTATTTGGTATGAAAATCGAATAAAAATAATAAACAAAACTTAAGTAGGAGTAGTCGAAATAAAATAAAACATGGAATACATGGAATGTGGTAGTCATGAAGGTATTAGGAGAATTTCTGTAGCTTTAGATCCCGAAACATTCAGAGCACTAAGGGAATTAACTAAGAAAAGAGGTCAGACAATATCACAAGTGGTAAGATCATCGATCATGATGGCATATCAATCTGAACTTGAGGATACTCCATCACTCAAGGAGTTGGTCATATATGCCGAACTTCTTCACGGTGGTGATCATGTAATTCTCGATATTGAACTTTGGGATGCCATGCTTAACGAGATAGAAAAATCAAACTCAGAAGAATTCTGGAAACTTACTGAAGAGGAGGGTTACCGTCACGGTATATACTTCAAGAGCATAGACCTAACAGACCTGAGGGAGATATTGAAGTATACGGAGTATAAGAATTGGTTTAAACTCAAGATAAGTTCAGGTTGCTATACACTCGTTTTACCGATACCACACTCAAAGAACTTCATTAAAGCGTTTCTTAGAGGACTATTCAAAGCCCTTGATATATCTGTGGATATAATAGAAGCCCCAAGGACGTTATTACTGGTGGAGAGAAAGAAAAAGTAGATTGGATCCCGCGCACATAATATTATGATATTGTTGCAGATATTATTTATTATTTTTAATAATATAAGAATTATCATTAATCTACACATGGGTGTCGGTAAATCGTAACTAAGAAATGTAAGTATGAATATTCAATATATTTAAAAAAATTATATTTTTAAGATTAGAAATATTTAATTATTAAATAATTGTTTAAACTTAAAAATTTGTAAAGATCTCACCAAACCTTTGAAAGATCATTCATTTTTAAATGAATATATTTAAATTATAATTTTTGTTTTTTCAGATATTTATTGGATTGAAGCGAACTGATCATAGATTTGTTTATGTATAATTAATAACCAGTATTAACGCGTATGTCTATTGATTAAAAATTATAATTTTTACTAATTAATTGTTCGATGCTTGTGCGGATGTCCAATTACCATAAGGTGTACTCAGGCAGGAAGAGTATATTGAAACGACATCATGAACTTATAAGTAAACATGCAAAATCAGATATATTTATTTATTATTTTTTTTCTTTTAAAATAATCAATTTTCGCAAACCTTCAATTATCTCTGCATCTTCAAATCCCAAAGATTTGAAGAGTCCAGTTAAATACGCTTTCAGCAATTTAACTTCATTTCGAGTTGCTAAAACTAAAACGTATCCTTCATTGGTGTTCTTTTTCACTTCAAAAAGATGTCTCAACTCAAATAGGTGTAAGATCTCATCTATATCCTTTAGACCTCTGCTCTTGAGTTCAAGTCCATGTTCATAACCGATTTTTTCTATGAGTCTCCAGAAATCTTGGGAACTATGCCTATTGAGTTCATCAAGTATCGTCAACCAAATCTCGATATCAACTATGATGTTGTCGCTTCTGAGGAGGATGTCCAGATACTTATCAATGAACTGAAGAAATTCGTCTTTATCTTCAAGTTTGGAGTATGTTAAAATGGCTTGACGAATTACGTCGGATATTGTTTTTTTCTCCTTTCGTGCCAGATTTTCAAGAAGGTTTCTAGTTTCCTTATCAACGGCGACTGATATTCTTAGGAGTTTATCGGTCATAGGAATCATTAGGGTAGGCTAGGAATTTATAGTTTTTTCTTCGATATAATATATGTCCAAGATAATATTAGGTAGTAAAAGTTCATTAAAGTTAATACAGCATGCATAAACTTATTAAAAAGTATATAAATTTAATAAAAAGGTTTATTTATGACCTCTTTTTGTGAATGATAGCCTTCGGCGGGGGTGAACATATGGATTGGTGGTTCTGGCCACTGTGTCTATTTCTGTTCACACTGGTGATAGGAATAATAGCACCGATATCTGGTGTAGGCGGTGGAGTGCTATTCGTCCCACTGACTACAGCGTTCTTCCCATTTCATGTAGACTTCATAAGAGGTGCGGGACTGATAATGGCTCTTACGAGTGCCTTATCCTCAGCACCTCAACTTGCAAAAAGGGGCTTAGCGAATCTTAGGATCATGGCACCAGTGGTAATAATCTCAATTGTGACGTCGATACTCGGAGGTATCGTTGGTCTCTGGGTTACAAACGCATTCCCACAGGGTAAGTACTACATAACAATAGCGCTTGGTGTAGTTCTGTTCATCATCTTCGTAGTAATGTTAACATCGAAGAGGGTAGAATTTCCAGAAGTCAAGAAGATCGATGGACTATCTGCGAAGCTCAATATACAGGGAGCGTGGTATGAACCGAGCTTGGATAAGATTGTTGAGTACAGAACCACGAACATGCCTA
>CAZBFC010000241.1:0-2580 GCA_964491095.1 uncultured archaeon
GGAATAACTATTGGAACATCGACAAGCCCTTGAACTATACTCTTCCCTCTGAAATCCTTCCTTGCAAGGATGTAGCCCAAAGGTACGCCAAAGATCAGCGATATCAGAGTAGTAACCGCTGAAGTTACAAGGGTATTTCTAACAGCCTCTATAACCCTACTATCTTGTAGTATCTTCAACAGCATGTCGATGTCGAAGATCTGTAAAATTAGGGTCGTAGCTATCGGCAAAATTACATAAACGATCAGAAACGATCCCAAAAATATGAAGATATGATCGACGTAATCGCGCCTCATCCTATCATCTTGGCTATCTCTTCCGGAACGTTACCGTAGCACATCGGCTTTGGTAGGAACTCCTGATAGTTCCTTTCAAATACCTTTCTTCCATCCTCACTCAGCAAGAACCTCAGAAACTCCAAAGCCAAATCCTTATGCTCGGCGTTCTTTGGAATAGCTATACCGTAAACTATGGGCTTGGCTGGAATGGTCTTATTCTTGAACGTCAGAAATACCTTAACCTTTACGTAATGTTCCTCCAGCTTCGGATCCTTAAGGTTGATCTCTTTAGGAAGTTCAACAAACCTTAAGTTGTGCTGCAAGGCAACACTCTTGTACTCGAAGGCGTAATCCAAAACTCCACTCTCAAGCAATCCAAGTAATTCAACCGATTTTGGCCTCATAACAATCTTATCACTAGTTTTTACCTCAGGTGGAACGATGATTTTTCCATCCTCTGCTCTTATGTTTGTATTGTTTTCTATCAATTCTTTAAATATTTTCTTACCATACATATAATCTGCAAGCTTGATGGTCATCAGAGCTCTATAGCCGCAGGGATCCCTGTTCGGATCGGAAAAACCGAACTTAACATCGTCTCTCGCAAGTATCTCATACCAGTTGCTCGAATTTATCTCATCGGCGTATTTGCTCTTATTCGTGTATGCCAACACTATCTCGTTCGTTGCAAACGCTATGTAGAAGTCTATGTATTTTGGGTACATCATATCTCTAAGCAGTAAATAATCTGCAACGGCTATTATGTCAGCACTTCTACCCAAGTCCGTTATTTTTCTAACCGCATCGACACTACCGCTCGATTCTAAGTAAACTTCGACATCGTATCCCTTTTCTTTCATGTACTCTTTAAATTCCTTAGACAGATCGCTCAGAGGCTTGGAAAGAGAACCAGCATGGAATATGACGAGTGTCTCTTTCTTAACCTGCTGCTGTGCACATCCGCATATCAGTAAAAGCAGAACTAAAGCTATGCCTATCCTATGTTTCATTATCACCACCGTTATGCACAATTATACATAACGATATAAACTTTTTGATCTTTTAATGATTTAGTTTAAATTAAAGTTGTTGAAGGCAAAGCGTTTTATTTCGTTGACGTTACCTGCAAAATATGATCACCAAGGAGGATGTGTATCACATAGCAAACCTCGCAAAGATCGAGCTTAAGGAGGAAGAGGTTGAAAAGTTTAGAAAGGAGTTCGAAAAGATTTTGGAGTACTTCAGTATTCTCGACGAGGTGCCTGAAGATATCGAGCCAACATTTCACGTTCACAACTTGAGCAACGTTTTCAGAGAGGATATACCATCCGAACCTCTGCCGAGAGAAGAGGTTTTGATGAACGCGAAGCACGTTGAGGATGGATACTTCAAGGGGCCGAAGATCATGGAGGGTTAAGGATGATAACCGTCGCGGAATGGAGAGAAAGACTCGAATCCGAAAGATGCTACGATCTCATTTCGGAACTCTTCGATAGAATTGAAAAGAGCAAGCTTAACGCATATATCACTCTAAATAAGGAGGAAGCTCTCAGGCTTGCTGAGGAATATGACAAAGGCAAGCTTGAAGGAAAACTAGCTGGTATTCCCGTAGCCGTTAAGGATAACATATCTACGAGAGGTTTGAGAACCACATGCGCCTCCAAGATGCTCCACAACTACATCCCGCCATTCGATGCCCATGTAATTGAAAGGTTAAAGCAGGAAGGTGCTATCATCATCGGGAAGACAAACATGGATGAATTTGCTATGGGAACTACCACGGAAACATCCTACTTCGGAGTTGTGAGAAATCCATACGATTTAGATAGAGTTGCCGGGGGAAGCAGTGGTGGTAGTGGTGCGGCTGTGGCTGGAGATGAGACAGTTTTGGCTTTGGGAAGCGACACTGGTGGAAGTATCAGGTGCCCGTCGAGCTTCTGTGGTATAGTTGGATTGAAACCGACATACGGCTTGGTTTCAAGGTACGGTTTGATTCCCTATGCAAACTCTTTGGAGCAGATCGGTCCGATGGCTCCGTGCGTTGAAGATTGTGCCTTGCTTTTGGAAGTCATAGCTGGGAAAGATCCAAGGGATTCAACGAACGCTGGAATCGAATTTAAATTCAAGCCGATCGATAGGAAGTTCAAAGTTGGAATAATCAAGGAGATGGGCGGAAACGATGATGTGATGGGCAAATTTGAAGAAGTCGTTAACGAGATTGTTAAGCCTAACTTTGAGGTTGTGGACGTTTCAATGCCGTCATTCAAGTACGCTTTACCAGCCTATTACATAATCGCAATGA